>NZ_WYEU01000003.1:0-300000 GCF_015143595.1 Sneathiella sp. P13V-1
CCCTCCGAAACCCTCTCAGATCCTCGCTCGTAAGCGCTTCCAAGTGACCCCGTCCGGCGGTGTGGAGCGGTTTATAGGCCCATCATCCCAAACCGTCAAACCCTTTTTTGATCTTTTTTACATAATTCTGCAATTTTTCTGACACATCCATTTCGCATTCGCAAAAAAGGTCAGCAAAACTGCCATTTAACCAGTTCTGTTGACCTTTTGATAATGTGCAAATTAATTGGAAACTAGTAAGATCTAGGCAGTTCCAACTCATGTTCGGCAATAAAAGACAGGATCAAATTCGTTGAGATAGGTGCAATCTGGTAAAGACGAGTCTCTCTGAACTTTCTTTCCACATCATATTCCTCTGCGAAACCGAATCCGCCATGAGATTGCAAGCATGCCTCGCCTGCCGCCCATGAAGCTTCGGATGCCAACATCTTACACATGTTCGCTTCTGCACCACAGGCTTGCCCCTCGTCATATAGGCTATAGGCCTTCTCAACCATTAACTTGGCGGCTTGCATCTGAGCATATGATCGTGCGATTGGAAATTGCACCCCTTGATTCTGACCGATAGGACGGCCGAACACATTTCTATCACGCACATAGTTAGAGGCCGTTTCAATAAACCAGCGAGCGTCTCCAATACATTCAGAAGCAATCAGGATACGTTCAGCGTTCATACCGGTAAGAATATATTTAAAGCCTTTACCCTCTTCCCCGATTAAGCTGTCCGCAGGAATTCTGAGATTATCAAAGAAGACTTCTGTGGTTGCATGGTTAATCATGGTGCGTATGGGGCGGATCTCCATCCCATTACCAACAGCCTTTCTCATATCAACCAAAAACACAGACAGCCCTTCAGAGCGCTTTTTCACCTTATCTTTAGCGGTCGTCCGCGCAAGCAAGATCATCAGGTCAGAATATTCTGCACGAGACGTCCAGACTTTTTGCCCGTTAATGACATACTCATCCCCATCTCGAACCGCCATTGTAGATATACTGGAAGTATCTGTGCCAGCAGTAGGTTCAGTCACACCGAAAGCCTGAAGACGAAGTTCACCTGTCGCGATCTTGGGAAGATATTCTTTTCTCTGTTCTTCACTACCGTGACGCAGCAATGTTCCCATGGTGTACATTTGCGCATGACATGCTGCACCATTACAGCCCGCCGCATGTATTTCTTCCAAAATAGCGGAAGCCACAGAAAGAGGCAGACCCGCGCCGCCATATTCTTCCGGGATGAGCGAAGCAAGCAGTCCCGCCTCAGTCAGGGCATTTACAAATTCAGTTGGATACGCCCGCTCCCTGTCTTTTTCCTGCCAGTAATTTCCCGGAAACTTTTCACATAGCTGCCGAACTGTCTGGCTTATTTGATCAATGACTTCTTTGTCCATTTTCTAGATCCATTTGTTACTTTATTCGTTAGTCGGAGAAACCATGGAATTCTACGAATTCCTCAAGGTAAGCTCTTTCGCTTTGAAGATTATTAATTATGGCCTCTTCATCCATATATCCAAGCGCCATACCGCAAAACACCATCTCATCATCGGGGACATTCAGGAATTCAGCTGTTGTTTTCGGCCACTGAGCCCACGCTTCCTGAGGACAGGTATGAAGCCCCTTCTCCCTCGCCATAAGCATGATATTTTGCACAAAGATGCCAAGATCGACATATTGGCCAATTTCCATTTGCCGGTCCATCACAAAGAATAAGCCGACCGGTGCTCCGAAAAATTCAAAATTTTTGGCCAACTGGCGAAATTTTCCCGGGGTATCCTCTCTTGGGACACCGATGAGATCATATAAAGCCTGTCCCACAACACGCCGACGTGTCCGGTACGGATCCTTTAGCTCTGGTGGGTAGACATTATATTCTGGACTTTCCATCTGCCCCTTTGCCAGCTTACCTTGAACATTCCGAACTAGGTCAGACAAAGGCTCGCCCGTAAGCACCTTCACCTTCCAAGGTTGCAGATTACCACCTGATGCGGCCCACTTTGCAATTTCAAGAATATCTCGGACGGTTTGCCCATCGACGGGCTTAGATGAAAATTGACGTACTGATTTGCGGCTTCTAATGGCCTCTTCAACCTGCACAGGCTTACTCCTTTACTGTAGAAGGAAGGAGGCAGGCGAACCTGCCTCCCGTAATTTACTCTACAATAGCACGCCCATTGTTAAGAACAACAACATCGCGTTCTTTGACCTTTGCCCTAAACGAGATTTCGGAACCATCTTTCCACATTTCGGTTACGATTGTCTCACCCGGATATACAGGAGAGGTAAATCGTAGCTTAAGTGATTTAAAACGAGATGGATCGTAATCACATGTTTCTTTTAAGAGAGCGTGACCCGCTACACCTAGTGTTGCCAAGCCATGCAATATCGGTTTTTCAAAACCGGCAGCAGTTGCCACCCTTGGATCAGCATGCAGTGGATTGAAATCCCCACTCAAGCGATAGATCAATGCCGCTTGAGGCAGTGTTGGCATTTCCACTGAAGTATCCGGTGCGCGATCTGGCAAAGTGTGTGGTTTTGGCGCTTCTACCGCCGGCCCACCAAACCCTCCGTCACCACGAGCAAATGTCGTGGACGTCAATGTAGCCAGTAAGTCACCGGTCGACTTCTCATAGACTTTACGTTCTGAGAAAAGAAGCGCTCCCCGCCCTTCACCTTTATCAATGATTTCGGTGAAGCGATTCTCGCCAATTACCTTTGCTGCGGCGGGGAGCTGTTTGTGAATCTCAATCCCCTGTTCCCCATGCAACACTTTCACCCAATCCACACCGAACTGCGGGTCTTTCAGGAAAAAGCCCGGATAGGCGAGAACCACCGCCATGGTCGGTAATGCCAGCTGATCTTCTTCATAAGTAAACCGAAGCTGATCCATATCTAAAGGGTCGGCGGAAAGGCCCACTCCAAGAGCATATAGAATACTGTCTTTTGACGTATATTCACTTTCAACTGAATCAAACTTCCAGTTCATTAATTTATCATAGTCAATCGCCATGCTGCCGTTCCTTATACTGGATCCCAGCAGAATACATCACCGGAGCGCTCGAGCGGCACCAGGGATGATTCAACGGCAGGGCCAAAGCGCGCGGCAACTGTTTCCGGTGTCCAACCTTCTGATGTCTGAATGTTGCGAATTGGGCGGGGCTGGCTCATCAGGCAAATTTCATTGTTACGCACAACAAAGATCTGGCCCGTAATTGCAGAAGCCTGATCGCTTAAAAGGTAAACCGTCAGGGGAGCAATTTTTTCAGGTGTCATTTGTTGAATTTTCTTCACACGTTCACGCTCTGCATCTGTGCCTTGAGGGATGGTGCCGATCAGGCGGGACCACGCAAATGGAGAAACGCAGTTTGAACGCACGTTGAAACGAGACATATCCAGCGCGATAGAGCGAGACAGACCGGCAATACCCAATTTAGCCGCAGCATAGTTTGCCTGACCAAAGTTACCGATCAATCCAGATGTTGATGTCATATGAACCATAGAACCGCTTTGCTGCTCTTTCAAATAAGGCGCAGCGGCACGAGCGACATTAAAGCTGCCTTTCAAGTGAACATCGATGACAAGATCAAATTCTTCTTCGCTCATTTTATGGAAGATACGATCCCGCAAAATACCCGCATTATTAACAATGCAGTCAATACGACCGAAGTTCTTACGGGCATCTTCAATCATTTCACCCGCAGCATCCGGATCGGCGACACTGCCAAAGTTGGCGATGGCTTCACCACCAGCATCTTCGATAGATTTTACAACTTCCAATGCAGGAATCTGATCAGCGCCTTCGCCCTGCTCTGTACCGCCCAAGTCATTGACCACAACCTTCGCACCCTGCGATGCAGCCATCATGGCAATGCCACGACCAATACCCCGACCCGCGCCAGTTACGACAACAACCTTACCTTCCAACATATTGCCCTGGGACATCTTTCGCCTCTTTCTTTCTTATTTCTTATTGGGACCACCATGATTGGTGAATGTGGTCATATAATCATATAAAGACAGGCCTTGCAAAAATTTAATGAGCTTGCGTATCAAATTCGCCGTGATGGGGATTTAAACAAAAAGCCCACCACATTTCTGGGGCGGGCTTTTGTACAAAGATGCATATTGAGTTCAGTATCCACTGCTTCTATCAACTGCTCCTGGGACCTCCCCTGTTTTTCTATAGGAGGCGATATTATCAGCCACGATAGAGCTTGCAGAATTGATGTCTGACGGAGCCGAAATATGCGGAAGCACAGTCACCGACGGATGAGACCAATAGGGATCCGTTTCGGGCAACGGCTCAACTGCGAATACATCAAGCACTGCGTGAGCGATATGCCCTGTATCAAGTAGCATTATGAGATCTTCATCAACAATAATCGGTCCGCGCGCAAAATTGATGAGGTTAGCCCCTGATTTCAATTGAGAAAGGCGTTCCTTACTTAAAAGTCCACGTGTCTGCGCAGTAAGGGGCAATAGAGAGACCAAAATATCGGTTTTCCCCAATACCTCTGTTAGGCCATCAGTTCCACAATGGCAGGATATGCCGTCTATTTCTTTCAGGTTTCGAGACCATCCGTTAACTTGAAAGCCTGCTTCTTTAAGACGTCTCGCGGCCTCCATCCCCAATGCACCAAGCCCAAGTAAGGTGACATTTACCTCCCAAGGATATTTATAGGCATGCTGTATCCACGCTTTATTCTTCTGTCCGTCTCTGTATTTGGGCATGTCGCGCTGCAGATAATAAGTCCACGCCAGCACCGCTTCCCCCATAACCCGGGAAAGCTCTGGGTCTACAAGGCGGACGATCGGGACATCAAGATGAGATAGTTCTGCCATCATACGTTCCACCCCTGCCCAGACGCTATGTATCCATTTCAAGTTGGGCAACGCTTCCAGTTTCGCAGGCTCTGGGTTGGCAACGACAGCAATCTCTATTTCATGCTTGTCGGCTTCGCTTAGATCTTCAAAAGCGCGGATGGTCTCTCCGGGGAGCAAGTCAGAAAGTCTTTTGATCCAATCATCACGTTCATCTTCCGGGACTTGCCCCACAAAGGAAATTGCCATGTATCAGTTATCCTTAGCCAAACTCAGAATAGACGAAGACGCAACGACCTGACGGTCATTGATATAGGCTTCGTGATTTCTCTCAATATCTTTCAGGCTATAGTAATAATTCACCAATAGACCTGCTGACTGCTTCATACCATTTTCTGAAATATCACCAAGCCAGTTTATGCGCTCCAGCCGCGCTCCATTCCCAAGGTGGAAACGGGACACAGGATCCAGTGGTCGATTTCGCGACTTTTCGTTCACGAGATAATGGGCGACAAGTTGCTCCAACGGCTCTTTGATCTTGGAAGATACTTCTTCTTTGTTGAACCAGTCTTTATCAAGCATTTCTTTTTTTACGTTGTCGATTTCGTCCTTCGATAGGCGGCCGGTCCGGCCTTCAAATTCGGCAAACCACTTCATAAAGCCAGGGATCGGCGAAAGGGTGGAGAAATGCTTCAAATTTGGAAGCTCCGCGGAAAGTTCTGACACTACCTGCTTAATCAGGAAGTTACCGAAACTAATCCCTTTCAAACCTTCCTGGCAGTTGCTGATCGAATAGAAAATTGCTGTGTCTGCCTTAGTAGGATCCAACCTTTCCCCTTCGAGATCCAGCAACGGCTGCACCGCCGCAGCCAGCCCCTTTACCAGAGCCACTTCAACAAAAATTAGAGGCTCTTCTGGCAGGGCAGGATGGAAAAAGGCGAAGCAGCGACGATCCTGATCCAAGCGGCGGCGCAGGTCGTCCCAACCCGTAATTTCATGCACCGCCTCATATTTGATCAGTTTTTCCAGAACAACAGCGGGTGTTTTCCAGTTTATTTCTTCAATTTCCAGAAAGCCTCTATTGAACCAGCTTACAAGCAAATGCTGCATATCGGCATCAACTGCTCTTAACTCCGGCTTTTTGCGAAGATAAGAGACAAGAAACTTACGCATATCAACAATGGCGGCGGTCCCACCTGGCGCAAAATTGATACGGCGCATCAATTCCTGACGCGGAGCCTCTAGCGCGGCGGCTAGCGCTCTTCTGTTTTCAAATGATTTGTCACTTTCATACGCCTTAACAGCCTCATCCACTTTTTCGGAATCGAGGCTGACCTCTTTCAACAGAAATTCCATAAAAGCCAGCCGCTGATCATCTTCAGCTTTATGCCACAGGCCAACAACTTCCCGTGCCAGTGCCATACCGGACGCTTCACCCTTTTGTGTCATCAGGTCCCGGCAGACACCTTCAATAGTGTGACTGCGTGATTTTCCTGCGCCGCGGTCAAGCAACTCACGCCCCGCATCAGCAATAGAATTAAAAAACTGGCCGACAAGTGTCTGTTTCATTTTGCGCACCTTTTGTTAAACACCCTACTACCGGACATAATAATTTTCTGGTCCAGTTTAAGCATCCTTCACAAAATTTATATGACAGTCAAAATTTTTGTATACAAGAATTGATTTTACGCACACAAAAGTGCATTTTTCTTTCAAACTTATAGTCAAGAAACCTCAGGCGGCTCTATAGTTGCCTGAAAATCAAATTCCGCCACGGACAATACAAAATGAGCAAAAACAACCTGTACCACTTGTTTGAACAGCAATTCACTGGACACTCCGGTAAAACAGCCTTCTCTACACCGGCCGGGAATGAGTTCACTTACCAACAGGTGATGGATATTAGCAGCCGGATCGCAAACTTGCTTGTGTCGAAAGGTGGAAAACCCGGAGACAGGGTTGCGGTTCAGGTTGATAAGACAGTTGAAGCTGTTCTTTTGTATCTTGGATGCCTCAAAGCGGGACTTGTCTACCTTCCTCTCAACACCGCATACAAATCGTCTGAAGTTGACTATTTCCTCTCTGATGCCACCCCTATCTTTCTGGTTTGCGCACCAGAGAAGCACACAGATCTTGCGGACATTGCAACTGCTGCCGGTGTAAAAGAGATATTTACACTGGATAGTAAAGGATGCGGTTCACTGATGGATGCTTCCAGCAGCCAAAGTGAAGAATTTCAGACAATACCGCGTAAAAGCGACGATCTTGCTGCCATTCTTTATACTTCAGGGACAACCGGACGCTCTAAAGGTGCCATGTTGACCCACGAAAATCTGGCAAGCAATGCGCAAACCCTTGTAAAATACTGGGCCTTTGAAGAAAATGACGTCCTTCTTCACGCCCTACCGATCTTCCATGTTCATGGTCTTTTCGTGGCCCTTCACTGCGCTTTCCTGAAAGCTAATAAAGTCATCTTCCTGGACAAGTTCGACCCAGCAGCTGTAATGGAAAACCTGCCTGAAGCAACAGTGTTTATGGGCGTTCCTACTTTCTATGTCAGACTGTTAGACAATCACGAATTTGGCAAAGAGCATTGCCAAAACATGCGCCTATTTACCGCGGGCTCAGCTCCGCTTTTGGAAGAAACGTTTAATCAATTCACGGATCTGACAGGCCACGTCATTTTGGAACGTTACGGCATGTCCGAAGCAGGCATGATCACATCCAACCCCTATGACGGGAAACGGATCGCAGGGTCTGTAGGCTTTCCACTGGATAATGAAGTCAGGATCGCAGACGAAGACGGCAACATCCTGACCGATGGGGAAATCGGCATTCTGGAAATCAAGGGTCCGAATGTCTTCAAAGGCTACTGGAAAATGCCGGAAAAAACTGCGTCAGAATTTCGGCCTGATGGCTTTTTCATCACAGGAGATATGACCGTCAAAGGTGAAGATGGATACTATCGCATTGTCGGTCGATCCAAAGACCTGATCATTTCCGGTGGCTACAATGTCTATCCAAAAGAAATTGAAAGTTATCTGGATGAAATGGAAGGCGTCCTTGAAAGTGCCGTAGTCGGTCGCCCTGACCCTGACTTTGGAGAAGCCGTTGTCGCCTTTATCGTAAAAGATGGCAGCACTGATCTTGGTGATGTTGATGTCATCAGATTTGCAAAAGACAAACTCGCCAATTTCAAGGCTCCTAAGGAAGTTCATTTCCTCGACGAACTTCCCAGAAACACCATGGGCAAAGTTCAAAAAAATGAACTTCGAAATATCGCAGCCAAATAGTTTAAAAGCCGCCTCAAAGGGCGGCTTTTTTTAAGCTTCTTTTCGCTTCAGATAGGCGTTTACCTTAGCGCGATTTCCACATGTCGACATGGAGCACCAACGCCTGCGACCATTCCTGGACTGGTTTACAAAAAACAGCTCGCAGGTATCACTAGCACAGACACGCGCTTTTTCGACCTGATCAGACGCTAGAAACACAGCCATATCTTTTAAAATTGGATAAAGTAACTGCTCTGGCCCTTCCTCAACCAAGCTGTTTTTCACTTCATACCCACTGTCGGAGGGAACAAGTTCAATTTTTGTCTTGTAGGTAGCCAGCAAATCGTTGAGGTCTGCAACGAAATTGGGGTCAATCGGCCAGCCTTCCGAAGCTTGTTTCAGATTTTCTGAAAAGCGTATTCTCATGTCATGAAGCTTATCCATGACCTGCTGGCACCTCTCCGGGTTTTGGAAGATATACATGTGAAAAGCAGAGGCTTCATCTTCATGCAGCAATTCCTGCGATTTTAGGAAAGTCAGCAGATCCTCAAGTGAGGCAAGCCCTTCACCGTCACGATCAAATCTTTGAGCGGAATTAGCAAAATCAATGGCTGTGCGACCACCAACAACATAATACCCTTCGTTATTCACGACCCCGGCTTTCACCAGAGCTTTGAGCTTCGCCAAAGCTACTCTCCTACTGCGTAAAATTCTGTAACAAATTATTCATATCGGGCAAAATGCACTATTTTAAGGCAAGCGCAAGCCAAATCACTACACAAATTCCTATTAAAACACGATAACCGGTAAAATAAAATAATACCAGTTACAACTTATCTTATCAAAGGCTTTACCAAGGGGATATTAACCCCTTGTTTCAGCACATATTTCAATAAAAAAGCCTCCGACTTCATCGAAGGCTTTTCCTGAAATAATTCAAGTTCAAGAATTATTTTGGCTCCCAAAAACTCATGGATTCCATTTTCATAGCGCGTTTCTCTTCACCGGATGCTTTCCAGTTATACCCAAAAGATGCTCCCTCCCAAGATCCGTACATTGGATTTGGAATGGTGATCCATTTTGTGCTCCAGTTCGCAGCATATTTGTTCAGGATCTCATTCCGTTCTTCAAGGTTCGCTTTTTTGGCATCAACGAAGTCGCCCAGATTATCCCCCAACAACATGACGATGCGATAGTCTTGAGCAATATGTGCGCGACGCGTCCCTTTTTCAGATCCCCAGTTCTCACGCTCATTGCGGAGTAATACGGTGTCAATTTTTTCGTTCACAGGATAACCAAGAGCTTTCAGGTTCTTACGCGTACCTGCCTCACCTGGCGCTTTACGGTTTGAAACGTAGAAAATCTCTACACCTTTGGAGGCAGCGTATTTGATAAATTCCTTTGAGCCTGGAATTGCCTTGGAAATTGCTTCGTCAACATATGGCCCCCAAGTTTTGGAGCTGTAGTTCTTGCCTGCTTTGATCAACCAGGCTTCATACTCTGAATTGTCTAAAACTGTTTCATCGACATCCAGAATTACAGCAGGTGGCTTATTTTGATAATTGTCTCCCTGCTCTAGTGCTGCAGTCCAGTCTTTGTTCTCCAAAGCGCGATCCAGCATAATTTCAGCCAGTTTAAAGGCCGCAATGGCATTTGCTTTAAACTCAACAGAAGTTTGAGTCCACAAGGTCGCGTTCATCAAGTCATTTGGCTTCGATCCATGGCCATCAGCAAATGCAGTACCGACTGCAGTTGTTCCCATCATCAGACCAGCTACGAGTGCCAGAGATTTAGTACCCAGTTTCATTTACGTATCTCCCCGTTTTGAGATTCAATTCCTGATAATTGAACGGTAACTATTCGCTAATTACAAGCAAATTCAACAGTGAATTTGACTAAACGGTCAAAAACAAGCAACCAGCAGAAAGATAAAGAGTGCAATAAAGATTGTCTCAGACACAACAAGGATGACGACTGGCCAGCCAACTTTCGTAATTTCCTTCAATGACGTCTTCATACCTAGTCCCGCAATCGCAGTAACCAGACACATTCTGGAAAGATCGGTCATATGTTCAATTGCCATGGAAGGCAGATAGCTCATGCTGTTAAGAAAGACAAAGATCACAAAACCGATCAGAAAAGCGGGAGGCAATATCCCCAAGCTGCTTTCTTCACCTTTTTTCTTTCGGCTGGCACTAAAGATGAAGCTAAAAACGAGAACCACAGGCACCAATAGAGTAACACGTAAAAGCTTGACGACAGTACTGACATCACCGGCTTCTTCCGACACACTATACCCTGCACCAACAACTTGAGCCACATCATGGATGGTTCCGCCAAGGAACACGCCTGCCTCCACATGATCCATCGCGAAATATTCAGTAATCAACGGATACACGACCATAGCAACGGTGCTTAATGTGGTTACAGCAACAACAGTTACGATGGTATTTCGTTCGGTATATGGCGTTTTTGGCATGACTGCAGATAAGGCCAAAGCCGCCGAGGCGCCACAGATAGCTACGGCACCACCTGACAACAAACCCAGAGAAGGCTTTAACTTAAGAACTTGAGCAAGTATCCAGCCAAACAAAATTGTTAACACAAGGCCTGCTGCAACCCCGGCAATTGTAAGCCCACCAAGATCTGCGATCTGATCAAAAGTGATCCTGACACCGAGCAAAGCGACACCTATACGCAAGATCGTGCGCGCTGCAAATTCAATACCAGCTTTGCAGGCCCCCTCTTCAGACAAGAAATGAAAAGCCATTCCTAATAAGAGGGCAAAGAGCATTACCGGACCGCCATAGTGGTCACTTAAAAAACCAGAAGCCATTGCAATTGTTAGGCAAACCAACAATCCTGGGAAGATTGTTTTTGTCTCCCGCGCCATTTGTTCTGCTTGCCTCTTGAGCATTTTGCGTTTCCCCGCCACAACAATGTTTGAAATACAACAAAGGATTACCTACCATAAATCGAAAGGCTCTCGCAAAGTAATTCCTCTGAATTATACTGTAGAATTAGTCTGCTGCGTTAATTGGTTTTTATTGATTTTTCACTAGCTTTCAGTAAGGTGCATGTATTGGGGAGGCGTCTAAGAACTAATACGTGTTGACCAGCGCCTTATATACCATTTGGGTTAATCGTATGACAGCAGCCAAAAGGCTTATTATATCAATTATAGGGTTTAGTTTTCTGATTACTCTCGTCAGTACATCAGTGCAGCTATACATTGATTATAGAGCTGAACTTACGACGATTAATGACCGGTTCCAGGAAATTATCAGTACACGGCTACCAAACCTGACCCATAACGTTTGGGTGCTTGATGACGAACAGATAACACTCCACCTGATCAGTTTGGTAAATAGCCCTTATATTGAATATGCTGCCATCAGTACTGAAGGAAATGTGCGCTGGCTTCATGGTGACATTCAGTCCAAACAGACGCTGGAAAGATCCTATCCGTTGAATTTATCCAATGGGAAACAAACCTTTGATCTTGGAACGTTAAGGGTTGTGGCTGGTCTTAATCCAGTTTTCAGAAGCCTGAGTGAAAGAGCCTTGATTATCCTCGCGAGCAATGCTGTTGTGATATTCTTTATTGCCGGCTTCTTCCTGATTTTGTTCCAAATTCAGATTTCACGACACCTCATCACGCTTTCGCACTATGCACGATCATTGAAGTTAGATGGCATGACACCGGCACTTACACTGCAGCGCAAGCAACCTTCGGGAAATCCCGACGAGTTGGATGATGTGGTCTCCGCATTGAATTTCATGAAGAACAACATTGAAACCTCCTATCACGCGTTGCGCGAGAGTGAGCGTTATAACAGGATGTTGTTTGAACAGTCTCCTATTGGTCTGGCTTTATGCAAACCTGACGGCAAATTTACAGATATTAACCCGGCTTTCGCCTCGATCATCGGTCACCCTTCAACTGATCCCGAAGGCTTGGACCTTTGGCAAATTATCCCAACAGAAGAACTTGAACTTGAGCGTGAGCGCTTGAAAGACTTACGCCTTCATTCCCCAAGTCTACATATGGAAAAATCGGTAATAGACCTCAATGGCAATATTATTCCCGTGGATGTTTCCTATCACTTGCTTGATCGCGCTGGTGACACCTATATCGGGCTTAGTATTCAGGATATTTCAGAACGCAAAGCGTCTGAACTTGCGCTTGCAAAAAGTGAAGAGCAGCTTAGACAGTCAGAAAAAATGCGCGCGGTTGGTGAACTTACCGGCGGTGTTGCTCATGACTTTAACAACTTGCTTGCCGTCGTGATGGGCAACGCCGAAATCGTCAATGAAAGCCTGCCCGAAGAGAGTGATCAGCGGAAAAGAATGGAAATTCTTATCGCCGCCTGCTTACGAGGCGCTGATCTTACACAACAGCTTCTGGCTTATTCCAGAAAACAGGTCCTTAAACCCGTCTATACCGATATGTCCCATCTGGTAGACAAAACAGTGTCTATGTTGACACGTGTGATCGGAGAAGAGATCGAATTTCAATCAATCGTGGAGGATGAAATCTGGACCTGCCACGTGGATCAGAGCCTGTTCGAAAATGCGTTGCTCAACCTGATTATCAACGCAAGGGATGCCATTCTCGCATCCAGTAATCGTCCTGGAAAAATAATCCTGAATGTCAGCAATGCTTCTGTCGACAGGTCCATGGCAGAACTTCCAACTGACGCGTCGGAAGGGGATTACATCGTCGTTTCCATTCAGGATAATGGCACAGGGATGCCAAAAGAAATCCAGGACAAAATCTTTGAACCCTTCTTTACAACCAAGCCGGTTGGTGAAGGAACTGGGTTGGGTTTGAGTATGGCGTATGGGTTTGTTAAACAATCAGGTGGATTTGTGGTAGTATTCAGTAAAGAAAATTATGGTACTAATGTAAAACTTTATATACCAAGGCATAGTGGCTCCGCAGTCGGGAAAGAAGACAAAATGGTTGATCAGAAGCTGAAAACCGGGAATGAAAAAATTCTTGTTCTGGAAGATGATCCAGATGTACGAGAGCTGACAGTACTGCAACTAAAGAGCTTGGGTTATTCTGTTCTACAGGCGCATGACGGCAATTCCGCACTTGATGTTCTGGAAAAGGAAGGTCCTGTGGACCTTCTCCTATCAGATGTTGTCTTACCTGGAGGAATGCGCGGCCCTGAAGTGGCATTAAAAGCCAAGAAAGATCAACCGAACCTGAAAGTTCTATTTATGTCTGGGTATACCCAAAATGCGCTAGAGACGCATTCAGAGCTTGGCGAGACGGCGATGCTCCTCAATAAACCGTTTCGAAAAAAAGACCTTTCGGAGAAAATTCGCGAAGCTATTGAGCTGAACTGACAATCACCAGCTTTCTGACACCAACGGTTGGAGGCATTTTGCTTTAAGCAAAATCTCCTCTAGTGCGCCTCTCTCCTGAACTGCAGTAAACTTTTGCTTCAGCACATTCAACGAACGGGCGGAATATTTCATCGTATCCTGCTTGAAATCCCGCCCTTTTAAACAAACCGTAAACTCCGCTTTTTCTTGCTTTAAGGCATGCGCATTTTCAAGTGCCCAAGGAAAATAAAGTTCTGCGATTTGATTTGTAAGAATGGGCAACAAAGTCAACTCGAGCGTCCCCCATTCCTCCCATTCACCATTGCTCTCAGGCCTCAGCATCTGTTCGATCCACACTAATATTTCAGGGTATTCTTTTAGAATAGCGCGGGTTGTTGGTTGCTGTGTGCAGCCATATAGCTGGCCAAACAATCCAAAATCAGCAAGCGATGGTTTTCCCCCAAAAATAAACCGTCTCTTTGTCAGATGCTTTTCCAACAAATGAAGTAGATCATCCAAGGAGCGCTCGATGGTTTCCTTATTTTGTTCGTTAGATCCAACAAAGCTAAGTCTCGGCACCATTCTGGTCCTCAATTGCTCCGCAAACAGAGACTGCTCGTCAGGTGAGGCATTAGGGGCAATCGTAGAGGCCAACCCCTCCGAGACTTCAATCTGATCGGCCTCTCGCCACCAACGATAGTGGAACATTGGCTTGTTACCCCATTCATCTGCATATTCCTCAATCATCTGGGAGAGAAATTGCAGCTCCTGCGACACAGGATTTATGGAGTTTTCGGGAAACAACTGCTCCATTTTTTCAAGGATAGGGGTGCTGTCTTGGAGAACGTCTCCATTCGGACAGATAACAAGGGGGACAAGCGGCAGTTTGGCGTGCTTTTGGAAATCCTCTATATTCTCTTTTGTCCGAGGTCTCCATTCGTGAGGAATGTTTTTATACCTAAAATAGGATCTCACCTTCACCGAAAATGGTGAAAATTCAGATCCATAAATTATATAATGTTCATTTCCCATCGCCGCGCTCTTTCTTCTTCTTGGTGTCGAGCTTTATGTCACTTTCTTCAAGTATGTAAAAAAAATCCCACAACAGCAACTGTTTGAGATACAACAAGAGAGGACAAAGGGAGTCGCATAATGAATGTTATTGATAATTTTTCAGCTACCTATTTAGAAGCTCGAAACAAATTTCTAGACGCCTGTAAAGAAAGAGGAATTGTTGTAGAAAGCAACCTCAATGACAGAGCGAAAGGCGCACAAGGTGAAGACCTATATATGGATGTCGCGCGTATCGGACCAGAAGGCGCAAAGAAAGTCCTGATCATCAGCTCCGGCACCCATGGCGGGGAAGGCTTTTGCGGATCAGGCATCCAGATTAATCTTCTCCGCGGTGGTTTCTTTAAGGAACTTCCTGCCGATACGGCCGTTGTTCTCATCCACGCCATCAATCCATATGGCTTCTCTCACGTTCGCCGTGTGAACGAAGATAATATCGACCTCAACCGTAATTTCCGTGACTATTCACAACCACTTCCTGAAAACGAACCTTATCGTGAAGTACACGATATGATTGTTCCAATGGATTGGGATGGTGACGCCCGTGCAAAAGCGGAAGAAGAAATTGCTGCCTATATTGAAAAGAACGGCATGGCTCAGTTCCAAGCTGCGGTAACCGGCGGCCAGCACATTAAGGAAAACGGTATCTTCTTTGGCGGCAAGGAAGCCTCTTGGACAAATGACACGCTCCGTGCTGTTTCAAAGAAACACGCAGGTGACGCAGAACATCTTGCCTTCCTGGACATTCATACCGGCCTCGGCCCTTACGGATTTGGGGAACTTATCTACGTTGGTGATCTGGGAGGCCTATCACGCGCCAATGATTGGTATGACAATGAATGTACATCGCCAGAAGATGGCTCTTCAACCTCGGCACCAGTGACAGGTACAATAAACCTTGGTGTCTGTGAGATGGCGCCGAATGCCACAAACACTTGTGTAGCCATCGAATATGGCACCCTACCAATCATGGAAGTTCTTAACGCTTTGCGTGCTGATAACTGGTTATACGCATACGGTGATGTGAACAGCGAGCTTGGACGGAAAATTAAAAAAGATGTTCGCGACGCTTTTTACTGTGATGCAGATGACTGGAAAGAAATGGTCTGGGAACGTGGTCATTCTGTTGTAACCAAGGCGCTAGCTGGACTAGACAAGTCCTAGAACCCAAATAGACCAAAATAAAAGGGGCCTCAAAAGGCCCCTTTTATTTTGTCGGAAAAAGCGAAAACCTATCCTTCGACTTCCAATCCACGATGGGACAGCTTGTCCAATTTCGGCATCAGCGACAGAAGTTCCTGCGTATAAGGTGCTTGAGGGTCCTTAAACACATCTTCTGTTGCAGCAACTTCCACCAATTGCCCCATCTTCATCACACCGACACGATCGCACATTTGGCGGATCACTGGAAGGTCATGACTGATGAACAACATTGTCAGTCCCAGCTCTTCCTGAAGATCTTTCAGCAAGTTAAGGATCTGCGCCTGAATAGACACATCGAGCGCGGAAGTCGGCTCATCACAGATCAGAAAGCGCGGACGTGTTGCAAGCGCACGCGCAATGGAAATACGCTGACGCTGACCACCTGAGAACTCATGCGGGTAACGAAGCGCCGCCTGGCGGCCCAGTCCCACATGTTCCAGAAGATCTGTCACAATAGTTTCCGTCTCGTGGTTGCTGTTGGTCAGTTTATGGAACCGAATTGGCTCAGCCACGATATCCATTACCCGCATGCGTCCGTTCAATGATGAGAAAGGATCCTGGAAGATCATCTGCATCTGTTTACGGTAATAATCCATTTCTTTCTGTGATTTGATCTTTGTCAGATCATCGCCACCAAAGAAAATTGACCCGCTTGCAGGTGTGTAGAGGCCGGAAATCATACGGGCCACCGTTGACTTCCCTGAGCCACTTTCACCCACCAGACCGAATACTTCACCCTGTTTAATGTCGAAAGAAACATTATCTACAGCTGTGAACATCTTCCGGTTCTTCTTCAGGATTGCCGACTTTGCAATAAACTGCATAACCAGATTTTCGACAGCAACCAATGGTCCATCAACCGCGTCGAAGTCACGCGCCTGTCCTAACCAGTGAGTAGAGATATCGAAGTCCTGCTTACGGTCTTCTTCTTTCTCAATATAGTTCACCATAGGGAAACGTTTCAGACGCACATCTGGACGTGGCACAGCGCTGATCAGGCTCTTCGTATATGGATGATCAGGATCGCCAAGAATTTTCTCGGTCGTCCCCTCTTCCACCAAATCACCACGATACATCACCGCAACGCGATCGGTAATGTCAGCGATTACACCCATATCATGGGTAATAATCAACATACCAACTTGTTTTTCGCGGCAAAGTTTGCGCATCAAATCCAGGATTTGCGCCTGAATTGAAACGTCCAGAGCCGTTGTTGGCTCGTCCGCGATGATAACTTCGGGTTCCGCACACAGAGCGAGTGCAATAACCACGCGCTGACGCATACCACCAGAGAACTGGTGAGGGTAATGCTTGATCCGCTCTTCCGGGTTTGGAATACCAACCTGATCCAAAAGATCAATAGCACGTTCCAACGATTTCTTTTCACCAAGTTTCAGATGCAGATCAATTGTTTCAACAAGCTGTTGTTCAATTGTCTGAAGAGGATCCAATGATGTCAAAGGATCCTGGAAAATCATACCGATGCGACGGCCGCGAATTTTCCGCTTCTCTTCTGATGACAGCTCATCAATCTGCTCACCTTTCAGGTAAACTTTACCACCCGACACACGCCCTGGAGGTTCAAGCAACCCAATGACGGCATTACCAATTGTTGATTTACCTGCACCAGACTCACCGACAACACCCAGAACTTCGCCTGGTTGCACCGTCAAAGTAACATCCTTCACCGCTTTTACAGTACCACGGCGACTTGGGAACTCGATCTCGAGATTATTAATATTCAACAAATCCATCTCAGATCTCCTTAGCGCAGTTTCGGGTTCATGGCGTCACGTAGCCAGTCACCAAGTAAGTTCACTGCAAGCACCAGAATAACCAGTGCAGCGCCTGGGAAGATAGTAATCCACCATTCACCAGAGAAGAGATACTCATTGCCAATACGGATCAAAGTACCAAGAGATGGCGTGGTTGGCGGAACACCCACACCGAGGAAGGAAAGGGTCGCCTCAGTAATAACCGCAATCGCCAAGTGAATGGTTGCGATAACCATTACCGGCCCCATGACGTTTGGAAGAACGTGACGGCGCAAGATTGTACCCGGACGAATACCAATGACCTGAGCAGCCTGAACATATTCCTTGCCCTTCTCAACGAGAGTAGAGCCACGAACTGTACGGGCATATTGGACCCAACCGGAAATGCCAATGGCGAAGATCAGAACGTAGATCGCCAGCTCTTCATGCAATTCTTTTGGTACAAGACCACGGGCAACACCATCAACCAACAGGGCAATCAAAATCGCGGGGAATGAGAGCTGAATGTCAGCGACACGCATGATAAACGCATCCACACGACCACCAGCATAACCGCTGATCAAACCAAGTGTAATCCCAACTACCATCGAGAAAATAACTGAGGCGAAACCAACCAATAGGGAAATTCGCGCACCATATATAATGGTTGAGAAAATATCACGTCCCTGATCATCCGTTCCGAGAAGGAAGCGAGTTTCACCATCCTCCATCCACGCAGGTGGAAGGCTGGAATCCATCAGGTCAATTGAAGCGAGATCAAAAGGATTGTGCGGGGAAACCAACGGAGCAAAAACTGCTGCCAATAGGAAAATCACCGTAACTATGAACGCGATAATCGCAACGGGGCTCTTTTTGAAGCTGTGCCAGACATCGCCATCCAAGAAACGCTCAAGGCGCGTTGTTTCAACTGTTTTATCCATTTTCATCACCCGTCGCTAGAGCGTAGTCGTGGATCAACAGCGTAGTACAAAATATCCACAATCATATTGATCAAAACAAAAAAGAAAGCAATTAGAACAAGATAGGCCGCCATAATAGGAATATCCACGTCAGCAACCGCTTGAATAAAGAGAAGGCCCATACCAGGCCACTGGAACACACTTTCTGTAATGATCGCAAAAGCAATCAAAGAACCAAGCTGCAAACCAGTAATGGTAATAACAGGCACCAATGTATTTTTAAGGGCGTGTTTAAAATGAACAGAACGATCAGGCAGGCCGCGTGCGCGTGCAAATTTCACAAAATCTGTCCGAAGTACCTCAAGCATTTCAGCCCGAACGAGGCGCATAATCAAGGTCAACTGGAACAACGCCAATGTAAAAGATGGCAGGATCAGAGATTTCAGGCCGGAAGCGGTTAAGAAACCCGTGGTCCATGTTCCGATTTCAATGACGTCACCGCGACCAAATGTTGGCAGCCAACGAAGGACCACGCCAAACAGCAAAATCAGCAAAATACCTGTCAGGAAGGTCGGTAATGACACACCTACCAAAGAGGTCGTCATAATAAACTTGGAAATAATGCCGTTACGCTTCAACGCCGTATACACCCCAAGCGGGATACCCAACACCAGCGCTAAGATCGCTGAAACAAAAGCCAACTCCAGGGTAGCAGGCATACGCTCAAAAATGAGATCGCTTACAGGTGTTTTGTATTTGTAGGAAATTCCAAAATCCCCTTGGGCAGCGTTTAACGCAAACCGACCAAACTGGACGATAAATGGATCATTGAGACCCAAATTCTCGCGCAATTGTTCGCGCTCTTCCTGGGTCGTATCCTGACCCACCATGTTGTTAATCGGATCACCGACAAACTGGAACATGGCGAAGGCGATGAGAGCCACTGTAAACATCACAACGACGGATTGCAGCAGTCTCTTTAGCAAAAATGAAACCATGGCATATATTATAAAAAGAGAATAAAAAAAAATCAGGGCCCGCACATGCAGGCCCTGAGGAAAAGTCGTATTACTTGTTTACGACTACATAGCGGAAGTCCAGGCTGTTGTCTGGACGTTGAACAACAGACACACGGTCGCTCGCACCCCAAGACAGTGGCTGCTGGTGGATAGGCAAGTAACCAACTTCTTCCTGAACTGTCTTGAACACTTCAGCAATCATAGCGTTACGTTTTGCCTGATCTGTTTCAGAGCCAATTTTCGCGGAAAGTTCGTCAACTTTAGGGTTACAGTAGTTACCCAGATTGAACATACCTTTCTTTGTTTCTTTGTTCTGACACATCAGCAGTGAAGAAAGAACGTTTTCCGTGTCCATAGTACCTGGTGTCCAGCCGAGGAGGTAGAAGCTAGTGTCGTAGCCACCTGTCGCCAGAACTTTACCGAAGTATTTGGATTTTGGCTGTGCCAGCAGATCAACTTTAACACCTACTTTAGCCAGCATGGATACAACAGCCTGACAGATTTTCTCGTCATTTACATAACGGTTGTTCGGGCAGTCCATAGTAACTTCGAAACCATCAGCGTAGCCAGCAGCTGCCAGCAACTCTTTGGATTTTGCCGGATCGTAAGCGTATGGAGTGTTCAGCTCTTTGGACCAGCCATTAATCTGAGGCGCAACCATCAGACCTGATGGAGTTGCAGCGTTACGCATAACTTTCTTCTTGATCGCATCCAGATTCAAAGCGTGAGCAAATGCCTGACGAACACGAACATCTTTGAAAGGGTTTTTGCCTTTGATGTTGGAGTGCAGCAATTCATCACGGCCTTGGTCCATACCAAGGAAAATTGTACGTGCTTCTGGACCAGCAAGTGGCTTAACGCCTTGAGCTTCTTCCAGACGTTTCCAGTCTTGAACAGGAACTGGGTATACCAGATCAAGCTCACCGGAGATCAGAGCAGCAACACGTGTCGCAGCTTCTTTAATTGGAGTAAATTCAACGCGTGTAACGTTGGATTTCATGTTGCCCCAATAGTTGCCGTTACGCTCGTAAACAGTTTTAACGTCAGGCTTATGTTCTTTCACGATGAAAGGGCCAGTGCCGTTGGCGTTCAGGTTCGCGTAGTTAGCTGAGTTTGCATCTGACGCGCTTGTTGCTGTCACAGTTTTGTTCTTCTCGGACCATGTTTTGTCCATGATGAAGATGTAAACCAGATCAGATGTCAGAATTGGGTTTGGAGCTGGTGTTTCAACGATGATCGTGTGGTCATCAACAATTTCGATGCCTTTGATCTTTGAAGCACGTGCAATCTGGTCAGAACCTTCTGCCAGTGCGCGCTGCCAAGAGAAGACTACGTCTTCAGCAGTAAAGTCGCTGCCGTCATGGAATTTTACGCCTTTACGAAGGTTAAATTTCCATTTTGTTGGCTCAACTGTTTCCCAGGATTCAGCAAGACCAGGTGACGCAGCAAGGTTTTCATCATAAATGACGAGACCTTCATATACGTTATTCAAAGAACCAAGCAGGAATGTTTCGTTCAATGAATGCGGGTCCAAGGAACTGAGGTTACCCTGGAACGCAAATTTAAAAGTTTCGGCTTGAGCCAGCGGAGATACTGCCAAAGTGGCAGCCGCTGCTGCAGCCATAAGTCCATGACGCAATTTCATTTTATAGAATCTCCCTATGTTCATGGTTACTAATATCAAGTGGCAATCTAATTAAATAAACCGCCATTTTTGCCCTTACCTCTCCCAGTATCAGGGCAATCTACTAAAGACACTAAACAATAGTTATACATCTGTCTATGCCATCTGTACTGGCATATGAGTTAAGACAGTTCCTTAATAAGTTTCTTAAAGAAATCAACTGACTGATTTACTTGATCCAATTCAATATATTCATTTGGCTGATGCGCGATTCCAATTGAGCCAGGCCCACAGATGACGGTGGACATGCCTGCTTCCTGAAACTGCCCAGCTTCAGCAGCGTATGACACAAAAGTCGTACTATTTTTACCTGTCAGCGATTTACACAGCATTTCTGCTTCACCATTTTCTTCTGGTTGAAGCGCAGGTGTACCAGAGCGTAATGTTGTTTCGATGTTACAAACTGGTGAGACGGCTTTCATCGCCGGAAGAAGTTCTTCCTGACAATATTTTTCAAAGCGATCAATGTAATCTTGAGGATCTTCTCCCGCCACATACCGGATATCCCATACAAACTCACATTCGCGGGAAATAATATTCATGGCTGTGCCGCCATTTATCACCCCAACATGCAGTGTTGTGTAGTTTGGTGATGGAAGATACAGGCTATTAGGGTCAGCTTTTGCCTTATTTTCCGCCATCATGTCGCCAATGAAGTTCACCAGCTTCGCGGCAGTCATTACCGCACTCACCCCATCTTCAACAAGGCTGGAATGCGCTTCAAGGCCTGTGACTTTTGTCATCAATCCGACAATGCCTTTATGGGCGGTCACGATTTCCATCATTGTCGGCTCACCAACCACAACAGCACGTGGCTTTGGGTGTTTTTCGACAATCTGGTCAATCATACGAGGAGAGCCGAGGCAGCCGATTTCCTCGTCATAAGACAGTGCAAAATGCATCGGTTTCTTCAATCCGGCTTCCAACATTTCTGGAACCAGAGACAAACCGATGGCTGAGAAACTCTTCATATCCGCAGTTCCGCGGCCATAAAGTTTACCGTCTTTTTCTACAACAGTGAAAGGATCTGTATCCCAAGGCTGGCCGTCAACAGGCACAACATCTGTGTGCCCAGAGAGGACAATACCGCCTTCTACATTCGGTCCAACGGTTGCAAAGAGATTGGCTTTCGTTCCATCGTCGTTATAGATTTTCTCAGACGGGATGTCATATTCAGCCAGATAGTCAGCTACGAAGTCGATCAATTCCAAGTTAGAATTTCTTGAAACAGTGTCAAAGGACACCAATTTTTCGATCATTTCCACCGGGGTATATCGGGAAGCCAACAGTCTCTCCATTTGTTTGAACTCAACGTGGTTGCAAACATTAACAGCCTAAGTTGCCGAGTAAAGACAATTTGACGCACCCCACCCAAAAAGTGACCAGATTCTTACAACACTATGAAATTATTGCGTCAGAAGGGCAGAACAAGAAATAGTATTCCAACAGCGATCAACATGACCCCGGCGAACTCCACCAGAGTCGTTCTTTCCTTGAAGACGAAATAGGAGATGGCGAAGGTGAAAATCAATTCGATCTGTCCAACAGCACGAACATAGGCTGCATTTTGTAGTGTCATGGCCGTAAACCAACCAATAGAGCCCAGCAAGCTAAAAACACCTACCCAAATCGCAACGCGCCATGCTTTCAGCGATGCCATGAACTGTGCTCGTTCCACAATCAGGATATATGCTGTCATGATCAGTGATTGAAAGGACAAAACCCAGACAATCGAAGTTGCCGCCTGCATGATGGCCCCTTCACCACCAAGCGACAATCCAGCGCCACGGTAACAAACTGCGCACACGCCAAACAAGCCACCTGACAACAACCCGTATAATGCTGGCTTTCCTGTCCAACCGAGCATCACTTCTTTTAATGTGAGCTTCCCGCCCGAGACGGAGATCAGCATTATCCCAACAAAACTAACTGCAATGGCAATGATCGCTGGGATACTGAGGCTGTCCCCCAACAGCACCAGTCCGATAAATGCCGCCTGCACAGTTTCTGTCTTTGAATAAGTAGTTCCTACAGCAAAATTCCGAAGGCTGAATAATTTTACAAGAAAGGCGGTGGCCAGAATTTGGGTCGTTCCACCAATTATGACATAGGTAAAAAACTCCAGATTTGGCGTGTAAAACGGGAAGTTCCCAACTTCATGAAGACCGAAAATATAGATAAACGCAAAAGGAACACCGTATAGAAAGCGAATATAGGTAGCCCCGCCTGTCGTCAGGTTCTTGGCCAAATGCTTTTGAAGTGCGGTTCTGACATTTTGGAAAAATGCGGCCGCAATAGTGATCGGTATCCAGAGTTCCATATGACTTTCTTTATTTTTCTACGGGCCGCCAGTAGGGCGTCACATGGAAAATTAGTCAAATGCTGCTTTGGAATACCCCTTATGCATTCTACTGGATTTTAGTGTGATTTAGATATCAAGGCCGTAATGATAGATGTGAAACTCATCATCCATCACACCCCTCTGCAATGCCGCTCCATCTTCACTAATGAGATAGGTCGCTTCAGATCCATTAAGGTTCGTTGACAAAGAAACCGGATGACGCCAGAGACTGTAGAGATGTTCTAGGGTTTTTTCGGCATAATTCGCTTCCAGTTCCCGACCGTCATACTCATGCTCTAAATATAATGTGTTTGTTGAGCTCGTATTCATATCCGTAATAAATATACGTGGAATTGACCCCAGCCCTACAGAGTTCGCCAGCAAACCTCTTATTTCTTTCCACTCGTCATCACGGGCAATCTTTGTCACGATCCAATCGCTATCTTGGGGTTCGGCTACAAACAGATCCAACTTCTCCAGCGTTTCCCGATCCATAAAGCGCCTGATAAATGAAGCGTCTCGATCAACCTCACGAATTTCAAAGAGTTTTTCACGGACTTCAGGCGAGATAGGTTCTTCCGCGTGACGCCTTGCATAGCCCAGCTCTTTTTCTTCGATCCGGTCCCAAAGCGTCAGTCCAATATTATACGGGTTCAGGTCTCCCGGAATTGGCCTAACCACCTGATTATGTCTTACAAGAAATTCCAGATAAATTTCATCTGGCAAATCCAGACTGTTTAGAATTTCACGATGCCAAAAGCAGGCCCAGCCTTCATTGATGATCTTTGTTTCCATTTGCGGCTGGAAATATAGCGCTTCTTCATGGACGATTGTCAGGATGTCTTTTTCCCACTCCAACAATGCAGAGTTGTTGTCACGAATAAACATAAGGATGTTTTCGTCAGGCTCGACAACCAACTGCTCGTGCAACCTTCCAAGATCCTCATCTGTCAAAAGGCTGCTTTTGATTTTACGTTCTTTTTGCTCCTGCAATCCTAAACGCTTGATCTGTTGGTTCCGATTGCACTGAAAAGACAGAGCATGCGCTGCATCCAATATACGCTCCACCCCGGAAGCACCTATGGATGGATCCTCTACATATGACCTGATCCGATCCGCATGCGCTTTGAAACGGGCCACGACATGTTCCGCTTGGGTATGTGCAAATGTAATGTTGTTTTTGAAGAAATCGTTATGCCCATAGACATGGGCCATGGTCAAAATTTGCAGTGCAAGGGAGTTGTCACGCATCAAGCCTGCGATACAAGGATTACTATTTATAACCATTTCATATGGAATACCCTGCACCCCGTAATCATAAAGTGTTCTGGTTTTCTCAAACGATTTTCCAAAAGACCAGTGCGGGTAATGGGCTGGCATCCCGTGATATGTCATCATCCCGAGCATTTGAACGTGGTCACAGATTTCAAACTCCTGCGGATAACAATCCAGCTCGAACTCCGCCACCTGTTCAGAAACAAGCGCTTCCCACCTCTCAAGGTCTTTCAGGTCATAATGTATCGCCATCCTTACCCCTCCTCTAACTCAAGCGGTTCTCTTTCTTTTGATAAGAACGCTTTGAATTTGGGCCAGATATCGGATTTAGAGGTAATCTGTAACGTCACAAAATTGTCGGATGTCAGCTTTTCAAAGTTCTTGGACATGGAAACACCCCAGGATGTCACACCTCCGGGCTTTATTTCCCCATATCCAAAGAGGTTGGACTTCTTACACAGCTCTTCTGCCAATTTTAAAGTGAGCGGCACGTCTTCTGAGAAATTATCTCCATCAGAACAATGAAACGCGTAGATGTTCCAAAGAGTTGGATGGAACCTCTCTTCAATAATTTCGAGCGCCTTCTTGTATCCGGACGAGATTTTAGTCCCGCCAGCTTCCCCTTTGTGGAAGAAGCTGTCTTCATCAACCTCTTTAGCGATTGTATCGTGGGCCACAAAAACGATTTCTGTCTGGCGATATTTCAAGCGGACAAATTGGTAGAGAAGAAAGAAAAAGGATCTGGCCAGATACTTCTTCATCACCGTCATGGACCCAGACGTATCCATAATACAAAGCACAACGGCGTTTGACTGATATTTGATATCGGGTTTTCTGCGGTGGTATCTGAAGTCCCGTTTATCAAAAGAAAAGCTCTCCTCTTCCCCAGGATCGATTGGTGTTTCCTGCTGCCTATCCCGAATGAGTTTCCTGCGAAGCCTGTTCTTTGCGGTTTTCTTTTTATCAAGGTGCGCTCTCACCCCCGCTCTTTTGGTGCCTGCTCTTTTCCGTGCGCCTAATGTTTCCAAGACACGCAACGGCTTTTTCTCCAGATCTGGCAATTCTAAATCTTCAAACATGATCTCGACCAGCTCTTCTAAAGTCACATCAGTTTCGAAGTAATCTTCGCCAGGTTGATCACCCACAGGCCCTTCTTCTCCTTGTCCCTCTTTTTTGATCTTACCGACTTGATCGCCCGGTTCAGTATCACCATTGCCTTGTGCGACGCGTGGTTGGTTCTGACCATAAACAAACCGGTATTCTTTTATGCCTCGGATCGGGACTTTGACAATGCTGTCCGGGCCGCGACCAATGATGGACTGTTCGGAAATTACATCAGCGATATTTTCCTTTAAGGCCTCCCGCAGCTTTTCACGATGCCGCTGTCGATCACCGGAGGAGCGATCTGATTGCTGGCTATCTGACGGGGAATAAGGTCGGAAAATGGCACTCATTTCCCTCTCCTTTAATCCTTCCACAGATGGTTTGCTGCGTATTTAAGAACAACATCCGCGGAATACTCATTATATCCACGGTCCAGCATGTTGCTCACCAGATCCCCAAATTTTTGCCGCTGATCCTCATCACGGGTACGGGCTTTTGTAATGATGCGGCTGATATCCCGAACGGATTCCATCAGTTTCTTTTCAATAGCTTCGCGAAGTGGATCATAGCTTTTGTAATTCACTTTTTTCCCGCGGCGACCTATGGCCCAAAGATAAGAGATAACCTCCTGACGGAAGCCATCCACAGACGATCCAATAATCGCGATCTGCTCCTCGATATTTTTAAGGAAATCCTCATCGGGCTCCATGTCTTCGCTGCTATCGCGGTCTTTCAAAGTCGTTTTATTGACATAGGCTTCAGCGTGATCAAGGTAGTTATGGAACAGTGTTTCAGCCTGTTCTTCATAGGCATACACAAAGGCCTTGGTGATTTCTTTCTCCAAAATCTCCAGATATGCTTTATGAATCGTATCTTGCAGAAGTTCCAAATAGTATTTGCGAATATCATCCGCAAAATCCATTTCCTTCACCATACGGATCATCACATCACGAATATGGATAGGGGTAATGCCTTCCTGACTGTCCGTCAGAGCACTATCAATGGCTTTCATGATAAAGCGTGGTGAAATTCCACTCATACCTTCGAACGGCGCATCTTCTTTGAGCTCCATAAGGTCGATTTTCTTGGTGCGACCTTTCTCAACGACATCCTCACCGTTATAAAGTCGCATCTTGGTGATCACATCGCATTTAGGCGATTTATGCAGCCTGCTCATCACAGCAAACATGGCGGCGACCTTGAGGGTATGAGGCGCAATATGAGACTTAAACCCAGAGCGCCCTAGCATTTTCTCATAAATCTGGATTTCTTCATCAAGACGAAGATTATATGGCACCTTAACGGTGACAATACGGTCCAGAATGGCCTCATTTGTATGATCAGCCCTGAACCTTCGCCATTCCGCTTCATTTGAATGGGCCAGGATGACAGCATCCACATATATTGTCCCATGACGACCGGGGGCTGGGACAAATTTCTCCTGTGTTGCCGTGATAATGGAATGCAGATATTCCGTTTCGTTCTTGAACACCTCAATGAACTCAACAATACCGCGGTTACCAACATTGAAGGCACCGTTCAGGTCAAGAACCCTTGGATCCCCTTCGGAATATTTATCCAGTTTCGAAATATCTTCCGATCCAATCAGGACGGACGTATCCTGATTATTGGGATCAACTGGCGGGACCACCGCAATACCTCGGCGATGCACTCTTGAAAAAGTGCTGGTGGTTACCGGGAATTTCTCGTATTTCCCCTCAAATTCATGTTCTAACCGATGGCGGCAAACCGGACAAAGCTCTCCTTCGATTTGGACTTCCAACATTTCATTGAATTTCTCGCGAAGAGATCGCGGAACCAAATGCAATGGTTCTTCGCGGATAGGGCACCCGTCAATCACAAAAATTGGATCGGCTTCTGTTAGCTTGCGTTTTAGATGTTCGGAAATGGAACTTTTACCTGCCCCAACCGGACCCATGAGGTAGAGGACTTGGCGGCTCTCCTCTCCTTTCATGGCGGCGGCATGGAAGTAGCGGACGATTTTTTCCAATGCCGGCTCTATTCCAAAGAACTCCCCTTTGAAGAAATTGTAAACTCTAGGCGGTGTATCCCCCCAGAGCTTCAAGGATCTCGCTGAGTTATCCTTTTCCTCCTCAGGAATTTCTCCTGCTTGGCTGATTACTTCATACATGTGACGATGCGCCAATGCGAAAGTTTCCGGCTTTTCCCGGACAAGCTCCAGATAATCCAGAAACGTTCCGCTCCACACTTTACTCTGCTGTTCAGCCTGATCCTTCTCTATAATTTTTCGAAAATCATCATTTATTCTACTCATAAGCGAAGTCTCCATCTTGAATGCCGCCTTTCAAGCATCCGGAGTGAAAGGCCCTCTTATTCAAATTGGTCTTCTTCGCCCATACATCAAGAAAAAATAATATATATTTACACGTATAAATAAATAATAATCTATTGAATATAATAGCTTATTATTATTTCAAGAATATATGATTTTCTTAAAAGGGGCTGATCTGATATTCTATTTTCTAGCTATTGCCTGAACATCCTCTGGTAGTGTTTTGATGATCGATGCCAGAGTGTCCGCAGCTTGTTTCAGGTCCTCCTCATTATGCAGGTAAGAGACCTGGAATCTGACACGAGCCTCACCCTCTGGCACCACGGGGAAACCAAACCCCGTTACAAAGATCCCTTTCTCCAGCATCTTGCTGGCAACTTCGATCGCCGTGGCCGTTTGCCCTAAGATCACAGGAACAATCGCACTCTCACCAACGAGAGGCTTTAAGCCTAAATCCTGAAGGTAACTTCTGAACCAATTTGCTTTTTTCTGCAACACAGCGACTCTTTGTGGATCATCTTGCAATAATTGAATGGAAGTTGATCCAGCCGCCGCAACACTTGGTGGCAACGCATTCGAAAACAGGTGTGGTCTGGATTTTTGAATAAGTGTTTCACGTACAGATGAAGGACAGGCAACAAAACCACCTGTTCCGGCCCCAAGCGCCTTACCCAAGGTACCTGTGAAAATGTCAATCTGATCCAATACTCCGTAATGTTCAGCGACACCCAATCCGTGTTGACCCATTACCCCAAGACCATGAGAGTCATCCAAAACAATCAACGCATCATACTTGTCTGCAAGCTCAACGATCTGATCAAGTGGCGCAATATCACCTTCCATAGAGAAAACGCCATCAGTTACGATAATGCGCGCAGGTGCCAATATCGCCGCTTCAAGTTTTTCTTCCAGATCCGCCATGTCTGAATGTTTATAGACTTGCTTTTGAACACCTTTACCAGCCACACGAATGCCATCAATCAGGCTTGCGTGATTAAGTTCATCAGAAAGGATCACATCCCCTTCCCCGCATATAGCGGAAAAAAGACCCGTATTTGCAGCCCAGCACGAAGAATAGGTAAGCGCAGCCTCTGTCCCATGAAGACTTGCCAGATCTTTCTCCAGCTTTTCATGAACTGTTTGGGTACCGCAGATGAAGCGAACAGACGCCGTACTCGCACCGAAGTGATCCAGCGCCTGTTTTGCGGCGCTTACCACAATGGGATCATTTGCAAATCCTAAATAGTCGTTGGAACAAAAAAGAGTAACTTGCCCTTGTCCTTCCAGCTCAACACGGGCACCAATGGCGCTTTCTAACGATCGCAGGTGCTTATAGGTTCCGTTCTCTTCGGCTTTCTGCAACTGGCCAGCCAAACGCTCTAATAGCTTCTTGCTCATGCAACTTCTCCCAACGCACCGTGACCAAATTCCAAAACAACCTTCCCGCAGGCGCCTTCATCCATTAGATGAAACCCTTTTTCAAACTGCCGCGCGGGCAGACGGTGTGTGATCACCTTTTCTATGAGATCTGGGTTTTTCAGCATAAACGCCTCAACCTGAAACCAGGTTTCATACATACGGCGGCCTGTTACCCCGAGAAGCCGGATCCCTTTCATGACAACTTTACCGCCAAGATCCAATTCAACAGGTCCTCCCGGAATACCGAGGAGAGCAACAGTTGCGCCTGGCGCGGCAATATCCAACGCTGCATTTAGCGCTGCACCGTTACCGCTTACTTCGAGAACAGCATCTGGCCCCCGTCCATCCGTCAGATCCAGTATATCGGATTTACTGTTTTCATGACGCGGATTAACAACCAGATCCAAATCCAACTCAGACGCAATGGCTGCACGCGCCTGGTTAGGTTCCTGCAAGGTGACCGTGCGCGCGCCATGAGATTTCGCAATGGCCGCCGCAAACAACCCAATTGGGCCACCGCCAACAATCAAAACATTCTTTGCACGTACATCTGCGCTTGCAACCATGTGCATGGCATTGCCAACAGGGTCAAAGACAGCTGCATGGTGATCAGGAATGGCGTCAGGGACTTTCCAAAGGTTACTTGCCGGAATGATCGCTTTTTCGGCAAAAATGCCAGGACGATCTACACCGATAATTTCTGTTTTCTCACAAATATGGGCGTTACCGCTTCGGCAGAGGGCACAAGTTCCGCAGGCAATATGGCATTCGGCGGAGACACGCTCCCCGATCTCATAGCCCTCAACCCCATCACCGATCGCCGAAATCACGCCAACAAATTCATGACCGATCACCATAGGTGTTTTAATTCGCCCTGAAGACCACTGATCCCAACTGTAAATATGATAATCAGTTCCGCAGATCCCGGCCGCAATAACATCTACCATCACCATACCAGGCTCAGGCTTTTGTAGTTCTGGTTCGTCAACGGACCACACCCCCCGCTCAGCTTTTGATTTAGCAATGGCAAACATGTGTATTTCCTCTATCAATTGGAAAAAAGTTCGATATAATGGATCAATGTCGCGTACAATATATTGGATTTAATTCCTGTCAACTGAAAATATGAATAAGATCGCTTTGAAAACTCCGACCGTTGGAAAGACCGTAAATCGACTTCGCAAACAGAAACAACTGACGTTGGATCAGTTGGCGAACCAGTGCGGCATGTCAAAATCCATGTTATCTCAGATAGAGCGGAACGAGACCAACCCAACTCTCGCCATCGTATGGCGCCTTGCTGAGGCATTAGGGCAGAGTATTGATGATCTGGTGAGGGGGGAGGAAAACCCCGGCAGCCTTCAGGTGGTCCCCGCCAATTCCATCCCTGTGCTTCATGATCCGGACGGCAATTATACCTTAAAAATTTTGGGACCGGCCGATCTGGTCAATCAGATTGAATGGTATGAGCTAACCATTAATCCGGGCGCGTCTTTGGTTTCCGAACCTCATGAAAGAAGAACGATGGAGCACCTCACCATTTTGGAAGGGGAAGTAGAAATCGAAGCTGGTGACGAACATAACACCGCCAAAGCGGGTGAAACCGTTCGTTATGGGTCCGATCGTCCACACGCAATCCATAACCGCACCGGTAAAGAAGCACGGCTGATTATGGTCATGCTATTGGGCGGAGGTTAATTACAAGATCAGGATCGCCCTGAAATCATTAACATTTGTTCTTGTGGGGCCCGTTTTTACAAGATCCCCCAGCGCATCAAAGAAACTATAGGCATCATGTCGCGCCAGATATTCGGCTGCACTGATGCCTTTTTTATGGGCACGTGCGATTGTATCCGGTCGCATGATGGCACCCGCGTTATCTTCGGTCCCGTCAATTCCATCTGTATCCGCGGCAATGGCATAAACCCCTTCCATCCCATCCAACTCTTTGGTCAATGACAGCAGAAATTCTGCATTTCGTCCGCCACGCCCAGTCTCTCCAGCATCAGATTTGACGGTCACGGTTGTCTCCCCGCCTGAGATAATCAAACATGGTTTGGCCACAGGCAGATCACGTTCCTTCACATAGCGGGTAATTCCAGCCATTACACGGGCGACCTCTGCAGCCTCCCCTTCGATGCTATCCCCCAATGACACGACGGATAACCCTGCTTCTTCTGCTTTTTTAGTCACCGCAACAAGGGATTGATGAGGAGTGGCAATCATATGCACCGCCCCTGCCTTAAAAGCTGGATGGTCCACGTCAGGTGTTTCCGCAGCTGCCGTTTCAAGGAAAGTGCTTACATCTTCAGGCGGTGTGATCCCATATTTCAACAACACAGCTTTCGCATCAGCAGAGGTCGTCTCATCAGGAACGGTAGGCCCCGATGCAATCACCGACTGATCATCCCCCGGAACATCTGAAATAAGATATGTCATCATTTTAGCGGGCCATGCTGCGACGGCAAGACGACCACCTTTGACCGCAGACAGCTTTTTTCGAACCGTGTTAATCTCAGAAATGCTCGCCCCAGACTTTAGAAGCGATTTATTCACCGTCTGCTTGGATGATAGGGACACACCGTCTGCTGGTAAGGACAAAAGGGCGGATCCCCCGCCTGAAATCAAGCAAATAACTTGATCATCTTCTCCAAGAGAAGAAACCAGTTTTAAAATCTCCTCTGCGGCTTCTTTACCTGCGCTGTCAGGAACCGGATGTCCGGCTTCGATGACACGAATTTTCTTTAAATTCAGGCCGTGCTGATAACGGGTGATAACAATCCCACCAAGGTCTCCACCTTGCCAATTGTCTTCAACAACCTTCGCCATTGCAGCCGCGCCTTTTCCAGCACCAATGACAATAGTTTTCCCTTTGGCTGGCTCAGGAAGCGGCATGGCATCAATTGAAGGCATTGCTGCGGCAACAGCAACATCGAACAGGGAGGCAAGAAACTCAGATGGGTTATCTAACATGAAGATCTATTCTGAAATAAAGGACGATACGGCATTATCACAAAAATAAAGGGGCCTGACTAGATCAAGTCCACTCTATTTCGCGATATGAAAGACAGTTATTTTTTGCCAACATTGCCGCCGATTTCTTCAATATCGTCTTGGTCAACCAGATTCCAGCCGACACTTTTCTGCCTAAAGATACGTTTCTTCAGTCGGGTGTAATCCGCTATGTCATGCTCGTTGCGCTCCCCCACAACGATACAACGGAAAAGCACATCGCCAGTATTCTTTAAAGAATGGGATAAACCACCTTTGCGGTAGCCAATAAAATCTCCGGGACCTATTTCAAAGTTCTCCTCTCCCACATAGGCGGTAGCAGTCCCTTCCAGTACATAGACGCACTCATCTTCGTGATAATGCACGTGATGCTCCGTTGTCTCATCACCGGGTTGAACTTCAACAATATGAAATCCAAACCCGGTAAGGCCTGTCAAATCACCAAGCGATTTGTTGACCCTGATGGCTTTATCGTTCAGGAAATGAACTTTCTTCACGCCTTCAAATTCTGAAATCTGCTTCGCGGTAACGAGGTATTTATCTACGGACATTCGGCATCCTTTGCTTAATTGACACCCTCCACTTCTACACGCGCATCATTATAGCACGCTCCTTCACACAAGTCGGCTTTTGTCGTCGGAGCCAGAGCAGATACCGTCTGATCGTTATCTGTTGTCTTAAACCAGAAGCCTTTTGGTGAACAAAGAACGCCTGGGCGCACAGCTTCCGTCACCTCAAGTTCAAGGAATACTTCGCCTAGTTCGTTATGCACCCGTACCTTGTCACCAGACGACAATTCACGCGCCTTTGCATCCAACGGGTGCATTTCCAAGGTTGGCGCTGCATCATTTTGCTTCAATCCACCAAAAGTAGATGTAATGAGCTTATTTGAGGATGGGGAAATTAATGTCAGCGGATATTCACTCTTGAGAGGGTTATAGCTGATTTTTCTCTGCCCAAACTTCTCCCCCAATTCGTCGGACAGAAGTTCAATCTTGCCCGAAGGTGTTTTTGGAAAAACGTTTTTGAACAAAATCACTTCGCCCAATTCCTTTTCCATACTAATTGCAGTGCCCACCGGAATTTGGCTTGGGCGCACGCCCTCAAACCTTGGATCAGCGCCATCCAGCGCCTCATCCATCAACTCTTCATCTGTTGCTTTGAACGGCGCTTCGTTAAAGCCAAAACGATCCGCGAGACGCCTGAAAATCTCTGTGTTGGGCAACGATTGTCCAACAGGAGAAATCACGGCATCGGCCCGTTGCACATAGGGCTGCCCATAAGCGCAAAAGATATCATCATGTTCAAAATGCGTGGAAGCTGGCAGCACAATATCAGCGTAACGCATGCTGTCTGTCATCACCACGTCAGATCCAACGATAAACAGATCTTCCCGTGACAAAGCCCGTTTCATTTGGTTCTGGTCAGGCGCAACAATCACCGGATTGTGGTTATAGATAAACACCCCTTTGAGCGGAGTATCCAAATCATCTTCATCCAGATGCCGCCCCACGTCCAAGATATTGAGCGTGCGAGTTTCTTTCGGTAGGAGGTCAGGTCGGGTGAGCTTTTCAGATGTTTTAGGGAACAGATTTCCTGCCCCGCCAATAACACCACCGCCGCGCACACCAAACTTGCCCGCGATAGCAGGAAGCCCGAGAATGGCCCTGACCCCGTTTCCGCCATTTTGGTTCCGCTCCAACCCGTTGCCCATTGCAATAACGGCGGGATTGGTTGATGCATAAAGCTCAGCAACTGATTGAATATCTTGGACCGAAATTCCGCAAATGTCAGACGCTTCCTCTATAGTTAGCTCACGAGCTGCTGACAGATACTCATCCGCTCCTTTCACATGTTCAGCCATAAACGCTTCATCCAGCGCGCCTATCCGTTCAAGCTCCGCTGCAATCGCAAAGGCCAAAACAACGTCAGTGCCCGGTTTTACCGGAAGATACATATCGGCCTGATCCGCGATTTTGATCTTCTTTGGGTCCACGACGATCAGTTTGGCACCCTTTTTCTTTGCTTCCTTGATGAGGGGCGCAAGATGAAGGTTGGAAAAGGTGACGTTATTCCCCCAAACAATGATCAATTTTGAATGGACGATCTGCTCCGGCTGCATCGCCCCGACAGGTCCAAGCGTTGCCTTAAATGCTGTACTTTTAATCCCGCCGCACATGGCACTTCTATGAAGACGGCTCGCCCCCAACCTGTGGAAAAACCGCATATCCATGGACCCACCGGCCAACATGCCATGGGGTCCTGCGTAGTTAAGCGGTAATATGGCTTCGGAACCAAATTCATCGATGATATCGGTAAACCGTTCCCTCACTGCATCCAGCGCTTCATCCCACGTAATTTCGACAAATTCGCCTTTCCCGCGGGGACCAACACGCTTTAGAGGCGTCAGGATGCGGCCATCGCCATGAACAAATTCAGGATAAGAACGAGATACCTTATTACAAATGACACCACGCGTAATCGGGTTCGCAGTGGATCCGCGAACCTTAACAACCTTGTTATCTTCAACAGTTACGTCGAAGCTGCACGTATCTGGACAATCCAACGGGCAAACACTTGGAACGATAGTCATTTCTCTCTCCACTTTTAAAGTGGACTTATTTGAAACTCTGAATGAAAAAAGTAAAAGAACCAATTCCAAATTTACTATGGCATCAATTTACCAGTTAAACATTTTTTTAGACTTTCCGTACTTTAATAGATCAATGTATAGCGTATTTTGGGTGCCCCAGTGAATTACCTCCGAATCTTGTCCACAGTATTGGTACTTCTTTTGCCAGCTACTGTAGCGGCTGACTGCCTTAAGGTGCGAATATCTGGCCCCCCGCTTTGGCCCCCGTTTATCAATCAAGTAGATAAGGCAGGTCGTGAAGGTCCTGCATTTGATTTTTTGATTGATTTTATTCAATCAGAAGGGCTGCAAGCAGTTGTTGAGGATACAAAACCCTGGCCAAGGGTTTTAAGAGATCTCGAGATCGGGGAACTTGATTTCGTCGTTGCAATTCTGAAGACCGAAGAACGCGAACGAAAATATATTTATACAGACCGGTGGAATGTCGATAGATATGGTGTTGTGACACTGAAAGACAGTCAATTCGAGTTTTCGGATCTAAATAACCTGAGTGACAAAACCGGCGCTTTTTTTAGAGGAGTAGCCTTTCCGCCTCCCTACGCGGCTTTTATTAAATCGAACAAAAAGCTCACAGGGACCAGTAATGTTGCCTCTTTATACAGTCTCTTGAACAAAAAACGCGTTAATTACCTTCTCGTGTCTGTTGACTCGTTTTTAGCCCTTTTACCAAAAAAGCAGCGTGAGACCGATTATGCGATCATTGAAAGCTCTGTTGTGAATGTTCCCGTGTACATGGCCGCATCGAAACTGTCAGAATGCAAATATCTAGTTCCTAAATTAAACACCTACATTCAATCGCAACTCTATTCAAAATAATAGAATTTCAAAATCTATTTGCACGGTATGGCCACATTTCACGGCTGCCCATTTCGTCGTTCAGCATTTCTTTTACAAGGCGCGCTGTTGTAGGGCCAAGGGTCATTCCCAAATGCTGATGGCCAAACGCAAATATCACACGATTTGATTCTGGAGACGGCCCGATAATTGGCAGGGAATCCGGCAGCGACGGGCGATACCCTAACCACACATCCTGCTCGTCTGTTTTCAAGGATGGGAGCATTTTCTGTGCGTAAGGCAGTAATTTACGCACCCGCCGGAAATCTGGGCCTCGTTCCAAGCCAGCAAACTCCACCTGACTGGTGAGCCGGATGCCCCGCTCCATCGGCGCGAGAACAAAGGACTTCTCCCCATAAACAATCGGTCGCCCAATGCCTTTTTCTTCTACAGCAGGCATCATCAAATGATACCCGCGCTCAGTATCCAGCGGAATGTCAGCACCCAATTGTCTGGCTAACTTCTTGGACCACGCTCCAGTACACAGAACCAGTTTATCTGCACTTACATTGCCATGACTGCCTATGGCTGTAACGGCATTCTCTTCTGCTCTCAGTGTATGAATATCAGAAATGACAATATCGCCGCCTTCTTGCTTGAAAGCGTCGGCAATTCCGTGAACCACTTTCTCAGGGTTCAGCAAAAACCTTGATTTATTGTGATAAATTCCATGTTTGAAGATATGGCTAAGATTGGGTTCCAGATCCCTTAGATCGCCAATGCCAAGCACTTCAAATGGGCTGCCATGTCGCAACATAAGATCACGCATAGCATGTGTCTCTTGAAATCCTTCCTCACTATCATAAACCTTCAACCACCCCTCATCGCGGATGAGATGCTGGAGGCCCGTATTTTCCATCATCACCTGCCAATCAGATGACGCTGACGAGGTCAGTGCTCCCAAATACTTTGCATTATGCTCAACCCGCTCAGCGCGTGTTTCTTGCACGAAACGCAGTAGCCAAGGTGTTATTTTATGCAAATACGACCAGCGAATGGTGAGCGGGCCTGTTGGATCCAGCAACATGGATGGCACAGATTTTAAGATGCCCGGCAAGGCGTTGGGCACACAGCTATCTACAATGGCCCCGGCATTCCCATAGGAACTTCCAGCGCATGGCCCAATACGGTCGATCAAAGTAACCCGGTAACCTGCTTTTTGCAGCGTATATGCGGTACTTGTTCCAACAATACCTGCACCAACAACCAATACTGTTTGATCTGTATTTCCTGTCACATGTGCCTCCTCAATTATTAATTGGAGTGTGGGTATGAATGTCGGAAAAATCAATCCTGTTACACATAAAAAAGCCGCCTTTTCCAAGGCGGCTTCTAAATATACAGTAACGCTGAATTTAGTCTTGGAGTTGATCCCAAACTTCGCGGTCGCGCTCATCCGTCCAGATGCGCGGCCAATCAATGCCTTCAAACTCATCCCAGAGGCGCTGAACGTCAAATGGCAGACAATGTTCAAAAATTGGCCACATGCCAAATTTTGGCTCAAGATGTTCATGTGTTGCTTCAAACGCTTCTTTCAATGTTCCGCCGCGCTTGTGCACTTCACCCACTTTTTCGATCATGCCATTGAGGAAACCACGTGTCTGCTCAATCGCGGCATCCACTTCATCGCGGCCGCGTGCAACTGCACCGCGCCCCCCGATAAGAATTTCAGCGTTATAGGATTTCACTTTATCCAGCGTTTCAGACGCCCAATCGAAATGGAACGCATCGCCTGTGTAAAGGGCTGCCGCAGCTTCCACAAGATCACCTGCAAACAGGATCTTGTGCTTTGGCAACCATGCGATGATATCACCGGCGGTATGACCACGACCGCAATATTCAAGAACCAGATCGCCACGATCACCGCCGAGTGGAATTGTCAGGCGGTCATTGAAAGTAATGTCTGGATGGGTTAGACCCGGAATACCTTCCGGTTCACGGAACAGGCGCGGCATACGCCCATATTCGCTGTCCCAGTCCTGCTTGCCACGCTCTTCAATCAGAAACTTGGTTTTTTCATGTGTGATAATGCTTTCCGCATTGAAGGCACTGGCACCCAACACACGAACCGCATGGTAATGAGACAGGATCAGATATTTGACTGGCTTGTCAGTATGTTCCCGCAGTTTTTCGAGCCAGTCGTTGGCTGCTTTTGGTGTCGCGCGCGCTTCAAACGCAATGATGTAATCTTCCGCTTCGATCGCACCGACGTTCGGGTCACCTTCTGCTGTAAGGGCAAAAACGCCATCTGCCAGCACCTCTAAGGTTTCAAGTTTTTCTTCAGTGTCTGCAGAAGACGCAAAAGGTTTTTTCGCCATATTCATCACCTGTTTAATTAATACTTCACCCATTGGGTGGTCACCATATACCGGAATAGATAACACAACTAGTTTCAAAAGTAACTATTTATGTTGCGTTTTCAAGTCCGGGCAGGTAAGTTAATTTCATATGTAACTATCTACTGTCTGCGGCCTGCATGTTGCAACAGCTATCTGGTCAATAAGGGTAACTGGCGATGCTAAAAACATACACCAACCCGGAATATGATTATATTCCGTCCTCTGATCTCACCGCAAATAATCCGGTTCATCATCCTGTGATTATCATTGGCGCTGGCCCTTGTGGTTTGGCCGCAGCCCTTGACCTTGCTGTACAGGGTATCAAATCCGTTGTGCTGGACGACAACAACACGGTAAGTGTTGGATCACGCGCCATTTGTTTTTCAAAACGGACATTGGAAATTCTGGATCGTTATGGCTGCGCGGCACCGATGATTGAGAAAGGTGTCACCTGGAAGAAAGGTAAAGTCTTCTTCAAGGAAAAGCAGATCTATGATTTTGATTTGCTGGCAGAAGATGGTCATAAGTTGCCCGCCTTTATCAATCTGCAACAATACTATTTCGAAGAATATATGGTCGATCGTGCCATGGAGTTTTCCGAAATTGACCTTCGCTGGAAAAGTAAGGTGACTTCTGTAGAAACCAATGCAGATGTCACGATGATTGAGGTGGAAACACCCGACGGCAGCTATACTTTAACCTGCGACTACCTGCTGGTTGCAGATGGCGCCAACAGCAGTATTCGCACGATGCTGGGTCTGGAAAGCAAGGGACAGGAATTCCACGACCGCTTCCTCATTGCCGATGTAGTGATGAAGGCGGACTTCCCAACAGAACGTTGGTTCTGGTTCGACCCTCCTTTCCACCCAAATCAATCTGTTCTTCTGCACAAACAAGCCGATAATGTATGGCGCATTGACTTCCAGCTAGGCTGGGACGCGGATCCGGAAGAAGAGAAAAAAGAAGAGAATATCCGCCCACGCATTCAACAGATGCTGGGGGAAGATGTCGAGTTTGAACTGGAATGGGCCAGCGTCTACACCTTCAAATGCCGCCGAATGGATAACTTTATTCAAGATCGCGTGATCTTTATGGGTGACGCAGCTCATCAGGTATCCCCGTTTGGTGCCCGAGGTGCAAATGGCGGTATTCAGGCTGTAGAAAACCTCGCCTGGAAACTTGCGAGGGTTCTGAAAGACGAAGCTCCAGCTTCATTGCTTGAAACCTACAATACGGAACGTGTTCATGGCGCGGCTGAAAACATTCTGAACTCAACCCGTGCCACTGATTTCATCACGCCAAAGAACGATATTAGCCGGACTTTCCGCGATGAAACACTTCGCCTTGCGGAGAAATATCCATTTGCCCGTAGTTTGGTAAATAGTGGACGCTTAAGCCTGCCTTGCGATTACCTGACATCTGACCTGATCATTCATGCAGAAACAGATGGGGCTGCGCCGGGATTTGTCGCACCAGACGCCCCTGTTAAAGTGGATGGTAACGATACCTGGCTTATGGATATCTTGGGCAACCGCTTTGTGGCCCTTATCAATCCAGAAGGAATGACTGACGCACAAATCGACGCCTACAAGAACCTGTCCTCTGACATGGATGTTCTTGAGGTTCGAGGCAGTGCCACCGGCGATAACATCATCAATGATGAAAAAGGCTTTATGACCGATCGGTATGACCTGAAACCGGGTGCTGTTTATCTCATCCGCCCAGACCAATATATCGCCGCCTATTTTGTAAACCCTGAAGTATCAGAGCTTGAAGGTGCCCTCAAACATTCACTGGGTATTCAGTAGGAGAATAAGTCATGAGCACAGAATTTCTGAATACAGAACCAAATTTCGAAGATGCGGATGCTTTTTATGCGGCTCTGACCGAAGCCCACAGAACGCTGAATACGCAAGACAGTGAGCGGTTAAACGCACGGCTTGTTTTGCTATTGGCAAATCATATCGGTGACGGAAAAACCTTGTCGGAAGCCATCGAAATTGCTTCCGACCTGGAGAAACTCTAGATCAGTATCAAATAACCAACGAGTATCAAGGTGATGGATAATACTCTGGAATATATGAACGGTTTCGACAATGAGCACGAAACCGAGGCTTTGCCGGGCGCCCTTCCTGTAGGGCAGTTCAGCCCGCAAAAAGTGGCCTATGGATTATATGCTGAACAGTTCAGCAGCACCGCCTTTACGGCGCCAAGGGCCAAAAACCGGCGGACATGGATGTACCGGATCCGTCCTTCTGTCTCGCAAGGGGCGTATCAGCTTTACAATGGCAATGCCTCCATCCGGACGGCACCAATTACGGAGGCTGTTACTCCGCCAGATATGATGCGGTGGGATGCGCAAGATCTTCCCGAAGGGGATGTGGATTTTGTGGATGGTCTGGTTACCATTGCTGCAAATGGCAGCGCCGATGGGCAATCAGGTCTCGGTATTCATATCTATCGCGCCACTGCAAGCATGGGCAACCGACACTTCACGACAGCGGACGGAGAGCTTCTCATCATCCCGGAAATGGGATCCCTTGCTGTTAAGACCGAGTGCGGTCAGTTAAATATTCAATCTGGCGAAATCTGTGTCATTCCGCGCGGCATGAAATTCCGCGTTGATCTGCTTGATGGCCCTGCGCGTGGTTATGTTGCTGAGAATTACGGTGCACTGCTTGAGCTGCCAGAGCGTGGACCCGTTGGTGCAAATGGTTATGCAAATGATCGGGATTTCCAGTATCCGGTTGCAGCCTATGAAGATGCAGAAGGTGAGTATGAACTGATCACCAAGTTTGGTGGCAATCTATACAGTTGCGAACTGGATCATTCACCACTGGATGTAGTGGCGTGGGTGGGGAACTCCGCCCCTTACAAATATGATCTTTCCCGCTTCAATGTGATGAACACGGTGAGCTACGATCATCCGGATCCTTCAATCTTCACAGTGCTAACCTCTCCTTCAGGTGAGATTGGTGTTGCTAATCTGGATTTCGTGATCTTCCCACCGCGCTGGATGGTGGCTGAAGATACTTTCCGCCCACCTTATTACCATCGCAACGTGATGAGCGAATTCATGGGCCTCATTGAAGGCACATATGATGCGAAAGAAGAAGGTTTCGTCCCAGGTGGATGTAGTCTACACAATGCCATGTCCCCACACGGTCCTGAGGCAGCTGTTTTTGAAAAAGCAAGCAACGCAGAATTGGGCCCTGAGCGGTACAAGGACACCATGGCCTTTATGCTGGAATCCCGTTACGCCTATAAACTTTCTGAATATGCGCTTAATTCTGACACTCGCCAGCTTGGATATTCATCCTGTTGGGACGGCCTCAAAAAACACTTCAAACCATAGAAGATACCCAAAATGACACAAAGCACACTTAATGAAACTCACAACCCTTCATTAAAAAGTTGGGTACAATCTGCAAATGATGGAAAGACTGACTTTCCTATTCAAAACCTGCCTTTTGCCAGCTTCAACGAAACAACAGGTGGTAAAGGTTTCCGTGGCGGCGTCGCCATTGGTGATCAAATCGTTGACCTGAAAGCTGTCTCAGAAGCCGGCTTGTTTGACGGTTTGGCGAAAGACGCTGTTGATGCCGCTGCAAATGAAAAACTAAACACCTTCATGGCAATGGGTAAAGAAGCGTGGTCAGCCCTTCGCGCGGCATTGTCTGGCGCCTTGGCTGAAGGTTCGGAACAGCAAACCGCTATGGAAGCCTGTCTGGTGGCGCAAAGTGATGTTGAATATGGAAATCCGTGTCACATCCCTGACTACACAGATTTCTATGCGTCTGTTCACCACGCGACAAATATCGGCGCGCTATTCCGCCCGGACAATCCACTTCTTCCAAACTACAAATGGATCCCAATTGGATATCATGGTCGGTCGTCTTCCATTGGTGTATCCGGTCAATCATTCCCGCGTCCAAAAGGACAGACCAAAGCACCAGATGCTGCGGAACCGTCTTTTGGGCCATGTAAGCGCCTTGATTTCGAATTGGAAATGGGAGCTTTCGTCGGTAAAGGCAATGATATTGGTGAAAGTGTCAGCATTGAAGACGCAGAAGACCATGTATTCGGCATGTGCCTTTTCAATGACTGGTCCGCTCGCGACATCCAAGGTTGGGAATATCAGCCACTTGGACCGTTTCTTGCCAAAAACTTCGCCTCAACCATCTCACCTTGGATTGTGACAATGGAAGCGCTGGCACCCTATCGTGTTGCCTTCTCTCATCCTGCAGATGACCCACAACCATTGCCTTATCTGACATCAGATGAGAATTCTGCAAAAGGTGGCCTGGATATCGAGCTGGAAGTTCTTCTTCAAACCGAGAAAATGAGAAATGCAGGAGAAGCTGCGGTCTCTCTTGCCACCTCCAACATGAAATACAGCTACTGGACTATTGCGCAGATGATGACACACCACACAGTTGGTGGCTGCAACATGCAGGCGGGTGACTTGATGGCAACAGGTACAATGTCTGGCCCAGATGCAAGTGAAGCCTGCGCTATGATTGAACTTACAAGCGGCGGTAAAAACCCGATCACATTACCAAATGGCGAAACTCGCACTTTCCTCGAAGACGGTGACACGGTTGTTGTGAAGGGTTTCTGTAAATCTGATCAACCGGTTCGTATTGGCTTTGGTGAATGTGCAGGCACGGTTCTACCAGCGAAATAAATAACAAGGGTGCCTTTCGGGGCACCCTATTGATAAATGGGGATATTAATGGAACTTTTCACTTATTTTCGATCTTCCGCGGCTTATCGCGTCCGTATTGCACTGAACTTAAAAGAAATTCCCCATAAGCTGACAACAGTTAATCTGCTGAAGGCAGAGCATAAAAGTGATGCATACCTGAAGCTAAATCCCCAAGGATTGGTTCCTTCCCTAAAACTGGATGATGGACGGGTTATTAATCAATCTACTGCCATGCTGGAATATCTGGAAGCAACCAGTGACAGCTATCCGCTTCTCCCCTCTAATCCATATGATGCTGCAACCGTGCGTGAATGGTGCAATATCATTGGAAATGACATCCACCCTGTAGATAACCTCCGTATCTTGAAATATCTAACGGGTACTTTGGGCGTATCAGAAGACGAAAAGATGACATGGTATCATCATTGGATTCATGAAGGCTTTAAAGCTTTGGAATCGCAGGTAAAGGCCACCCCGTATTGTTTTGGCAACCAAATCACGCTTGCTGATTTATATCTGGTGCCGCAAGTTTATAATGCGCTGCGGTTTGATTTGGATATGGCTAACTACCCAAAGATCAGAAGCATATATGACGCCTGCAACAAGCTCGAAGCCTTCATAAATGCAGCCCCTGAAAATCAACCGCAAGAATAGCAATTAAAACTAATATATTTTTGACCGACGGTCATTTTTTACTTTCTAAGGTAGAAAGCTTTGGTTACCCTTTTTGTAACCGGTAGTGATTACCTGCAGAAATTAAAATAAGAACTGCGTCCAGTAATGCTCCCGGACCAATACTTGTATTGGAAAATAAGGGAGGAACATCATGTACGATTATATTGTCGTAGGGGGCGGATCTGGCGGATCCGTGGTAGCTAGTCGTCTATCGGAAAATCCAGACCACACCGTTTGTCTGCTTGAAGCGGGCGGACCTGACAAAAGCATTCTGATCCACGTCCCGTTGGGAATGGCAGCCATGCTTCCGAGAAAAATCAATAACTGGGCGTTTGAAACAGTCCCACAAAAAGGCCTAAACGGTCGCAAAGGATATCAACCCAGAGGGAAAACCCTAGGGGGGTCTAGTTCTATCAACGCCATGCTATATGTCCGTGGACATAAGTGGGATTATGATCATTGGGCCTCTCTTGGCAATGAAGGCTGGTCCTATGATGACGTCCTGCCTTTGTTCAAAAAGGCCGAAAATAACGAGCGCGGTGGGGATGATTTTCATGGATCAGGCGGCCCTTTGAATGTTGCAGACCTGCGATCACCTATGGGGATCAACAACACCTTTCTGGAAGCTGCGCGCCAGTTACAATTGCCCATGAACGATGATTTCAATGGTGCTACTCAGGAAGGCGTTGGATATTATCAAACGACGCAAAAAAATGGTGAAAGGTGGAGTGCCGCGAAAGGCTATCTAACTCCGAACCTTGATCGTCAAAACCTTGATGTCATTACCAAAGCACCTGCAACCAAAATCATTATAGAAGGCAAGCGAGCCGTTGGCATTCAATTCAAACATAATGGCAAAATAAAAGAGATCCGCGCACGTAAGGAAATCATTCTGGCGGGCGGTGCTTTTGCGACACCGCAACTCCTATTGCTCTCAGGTATCGGCGCAGCGAAAGACATCCAACCTCATGGCATTGAAGTTGTGCATGAACTGCCCGGTGTTGGGGAGAACTTGCAGGATCATATCGACTATGTATCTGCTTATCGCTCCCCTTCCAAAGAGACGATGGGGATTTCCCTCGGTGGTGCTGTCGACATATTCAAGGCAATCGGCCAATGGCGTAAAGAACGCACGGGTATGCTTACCTCAACCGCAGCGGAGACAGGGGCTTTTTTGAAATCTGACCCCAATCTGGAAATTCCAGACTATCAACTTCACTTTGTAATCGGCATGCTGGACGACCATGCGCGCAAAACCAATCTTGGATATGGCTTTAGCTGCCATGCTTGCGTACTTCGCCCAAAAAGCCGTGGTACGGTAAAACTCAATTCAGCCAATCCTTCGGATGCGCCGCGTATTGATCCAAATTTTCTGGATCATGAGGATGATGTTCAAGTTCTGCTAAAAGGCGTTAAAGAAATGGAACGCATTTTACGCGCCCCTGCTTTCGAAGGCATTCGTGGTAAAGCACTGTATGAGATGGATCTGGACTCAGATGAGGCCATTATCGAAATGCTCAGAAACCGTGCGGATACGGTATACCACCCGGTTGGCAGCTGTAAGATGGGAACTGATGAGATGGCCGTCGTCGATCCACAACTTAAGGTGCGGGGATTGGAAGGGCTTCGTATTGCAGACGCCTCCATTATGCCAACGCTTATTGGCGGCAATACAAACGCCCCAACTATTATGATCGGCGAAAAAGCCGCAGAAATGATTTCCACTGACGCGCAGCAACAACTTGAAATGGCTTAAAAAACAACGTGCCGGAAGGTTGACCTTCCGGCATTTTACCTATCTTATCAATGTAGAATAACCATCAAAGGCGCTTCTACATGCTCGTTCAACTCATTGCTGGAACTGCGATAATTATTCTGTGCGTAATTAATCACGCATTGTGTCTCGAGCTATTGCTTCGACGGTTAAAACAAAGCGGCCCCAGATGGGACCTCAAGTTCCCTAAGGTGGGACATGTTTTTATCATGATTGTTGTTGTGCTGGGTCTTTTTATGGCGCACACAATTGAAGCATGGATCTGGGCAATGTTCTTCTATCTGGCAGGTGAACATACTGAGTTTTCAGAAGCTGTTTATTTCTCTACAGTGACTTTTACAACCCTTGGCTATGGCGATGTTACCTTATCGGAAAAGTGGCGCCTAACTGCCGCCCTGCAAGCCGTGAGCGGCATTATGCTATTTGGCTGGAGCACAGCCTTCCTTGTTAATGTACGAGCGTTCTTCTGGCGCAAACATGGCATCATCCATACGCCCCCCCATTTTGACGAAGAGCATCAACCATAAAAAAAGGCCTCCATTGGGAGGCCTTTTCGTTCACTAAAACTGCAATTAGTCTTTGACCATTTGCACATGTGGATAAGGGATGCTGATCTTCTCTTTGTCGAACTCTTCCTTGAAGGCTTTCGTCAAATCGAACTTCACTCCCCAATAGTCGCCTGACTTACACCAAACGCGCACAGTGATGTTCACCGAACTGTCTCCCAACTCTGACACAACAACCACAGGAGCCGGGTCTTTAAGGCTACGCTCATCAGCTTCAACGAGACGGCGCAAAACCTCCATGGCTTTGTTGATGTCGTCGTTGTAGGAAATCCCCATCAGGAAATCTACGCGGCGTGTATCATGGAAGCTGAAGTTCTTGATCGCGCTTCCCCACACTGTGGCATTTGGAAGAATGATCTGAATATTATCGCCAGTGGCCATTTCAGTTGTGAACAGGTTGACGGCTTTTACAGTTCCCGCATGCCCCGCAACCTCCACGAAATCTCCTACGCGGATCGGACGGAAGAACAATAACATCACACCGCCCGCAACATTGGACAAAGTGCCCTGCAATGCCAAACCAATTGCCAAGCCCGCGGCACCAAGAACCGCAATCAAACTTGCTGTTTGAACACCGAACTGTGCAAGTACCAAAAGCAGCGTGATAATTAGAATTGTCATCTTGGTCAGAGATCCAAGGAAATTGACAACAGTTACGTCAACACCGCGTTTGTTGAGCATTTTAGTCAATGAATTCGGAATGATCTTGGAAATGATATTACCGATAATCAGGATGATGATGGCACCGACCACATCAAGACCATAGGTCGTCAGTACCGTCATCAGTTGTTGAGCAAGTTCCTCAACATTCAGGTTTTCCATAAAACCCATTTAAAGTCTCCCCAATAGCTGAGTGCGCATTTATGCATATGAATACTTGCCTAATATTTCAGGAACAACTTTGTTTGTCCATAAATTAGGCAAGTAAATATTATTTACTTCTCGTAGTCTGCTGCCACGCCGTAACGCGGGTCTTCAAGTACAGAGATCTCGACCATATTCCGCGCTTTATGCAATAGATCACGGCAATCTTTACTTAAGTGGCGAATATGAAGCTGCTTACCTGCATTGCTATATTTCTCAGCGAGACTGTCAATTGCCTGAAGGCCTGAATGATCCACAACACGAGAGTTTTGGAAGTCGATAATAATATCGTCCGGATCGTTTCGAAGATCAAAAATCTCCTGAAAGCTGGTGACCGATCCAAAGAATAACGGGCCTTCAATGTTGTAAACCTTAGAGCCCGTTTGGGTAATTTCAGTGCGCGCATGTATTTTCTTCGCACTTTCCCATGCGAAAACCAATGCGGACACAATAACACCCACAATAACAGCAATCGCCAAGTCACTAATAACCGTAACGCCAGATACAAGGATCAATACAAACGCGTCAGTCCGTGGGATTTTATTGAGGATACGTAAGCTGGACCAAGCAAAGGTTGCGATCACCACCATAAACATCACACCGACAAGCGCCGCAAGCGGGATCTGCTCAATAAGTGGAGCTCCAAACAGAATGAAAACCAGAAGGAACAGGGCTGCAGAAATACCAGAAAGGCGCTCGCGGCCACCAGAAGTCACGTTAATCATGCTTTGACCAATCATGGCGCAACCGCCCATACCACCAAAGAAACCGGTCACAGTATTGGCGACACCTTGCGCCACGCATTCTTTACTCGCACCGCCGCTTGTGTCAGTCATTTCACAAACAAGGTTCAGTGTCAGCAGGCTTTCAATCAAACCAATCGCCGCCAAGATCACGGCATAAGGCAAAATGATCCAAAGTGTTTCAAGATTTACAGGAACTGAAGGAATATGAAACTCCGGAAGGCCACCAGCGATCGAAGCCATATCTCCAACGGTTCTTGCATCAAGTCCCAGCCAGATCACTAATATGGAGACGACACCGATGCCCACCAACGGAGCTGGAATCGCTTTAGTTATTTTTGGAGTAATAAAAATGATGGCCATGGTAAGCGCAATCAAACCAAGCATCATATAAAGGCTGCTTCCCTGCATCCATTCCAGCGCACCATCTGTGCCCTGCACTTTAAACTGTCCGATTTGAGCAAGGAAAATAACGATCGCCAGACCGTTCACAAAGCCAAGCATCACAGGGTGTGGAACCATTCTGATAAACTTACCCAGTTTGAAAACGCCCGCCAGAATCTGCAAAATGCCCATCAAAACTACAGTAGCAAACAGATATTCAACACCATGAACAGCCACAAGGCTTACCATCACAACTGCAAGAGCACCTGTCGCACCTGAAATCATGCCTGGCCTACCACCAATTAACGCTGTGATTAAACCGACCAAAAAGGCGGCATATAGACCAACTAGAGGGTGAACACCTGCAACAAACGCAAATGCAACTGCTTCAGGGACCAGAGCTAGCGCTACTGTCAATCCTGACAACAGCTCGGTTTTTAGCCGCGTAGGTGTAAAACGATCTGCGACGGAACTGAGTGAGTTTGAATTTGCCTTCAAAAGTTTACCCTACCTACTTCAATGAAACACTTATTGTGCAATGCACCAATTTGGCTACTTACATGAATTTGACCAAATATTCCAGTTTTATTCATGGGAAGCAGCCCCGCGCCTAACGCATAGTTGCATAAGGTGGTTTTTATATTTTAATTTCAGCAAGTTAAAATATGCGCAACAAACAAGAAAAAACAAAACAGATTTCTCTATAAGGCCCGTGTTGCATCATGCTGCAATTGCGAATTCCGTTTACCACGAGAATTGCCAATTGAAACGAGTGCCAAAGCACGTCATCATTTCCTAATGACAAGAAGGTGAAATCGACATGGACAGTGATATCTCAGCCGTATTTGGAAAAATGCCGGAATTTGCAGCAAATAATCTGCTTAAAATCCGAGATTTGATCTTGCAAATCTCCGATGAGCAACCCTCAGTTGGAAAAATCACTGAATGCCTGAAATGGGGAGAGCCAAGTTATGTTACTCACTCCCCGAGAACCGGAACAACCGTCCGCCTTGCCTGGAAAGAAAAAGACCAGAAATATGGGATTTATGTTCCATGCCAAACCACACTCATTGAAGACTTTAAGGTCGCTCACGAAACTGACCTAACCTTTGACAAAAATAGAGGTATTCTTTTCAAAAAAGGCGAGAGTATTCCAATGGATCTAATTTCTTCTTTTCTATTTCACGCACTCACCTATCACGTTAAGAAGTAGTCCTACTATCTGAGCGACCCCAATTGGCGCCGCAATATGGAGCGCGCTTGCTGGACACGCTTTCTTGCATTGTCATTACTGATATTGAGCCTTTCTGCGATTACTTTGTAATCGTCCCCCTCTATTAATCTCATAACCAAGGGGGCTTGTAGGTTAGCAGGTAGCTTATCAATTGCGAGCAATATGGCTTTGCCAAGCTCGGTATTCATCAACTCCCCTTCCGGGGAAAGCTCCACATTCTCCAAGGGGCTGTTATCAATCTCAACAACCTCCTTCACTTTCTCCTTTAGCCGAAATCTACGCTTGTTGGATCGGTGCAAATCAATACAGATATTGTGAAGAAGCCTCGCAAACCAGGCACGCTCATTCTTTATGTTTTCAGCATGTTCTGCGTATTTCTCATGGGCTCGCAATGTTGCCAGACTTAAGGCATCCTCGGCATCCATATGACTTACATTCATCCACATCAGGCTTAACCGCCTCAAATAATCCCGATGCTCATTCCAAGCTGCCCAGAAAGCACGGCTTTGTTCTTTTTCAGATACAATCGCACGAATAGGAGCATTTTCATTTTCCGAAATAAACACATCTTGAGTTACAGATGTCTCCCGCTTAACGTTCCGCAATGTGCACCCTCCCGCAAACACCATATTGGCGTAATTAAAAATTCTATGTGTTATTTAGGTTGCATATTTCCCCTTTAAAGTGTTTTTTTATATTTTTCTTCTCTTAGTAGGATATATAAATCTCACTAGGAAGATTTCTAAATCTCATTTCCGTTACTTGGGCTCACTATCATAGTCGGATCGCCAGAACGTCCTTTATCTGTATTTTTTACAGGAATGAAGGACATCAAAATGCCTGATAAAAGCACAACTAAGTACACGGACCCGATTACGGAATCTGTTGTAAATGTAAATCAAATTGTTCTAGGAAGCGCTGCGGCGACGGCTATGGCCGCCATGTATGTCACTCTGGCCCAAGCTGCTGGCGTGGGTGCACAAAACTCTGTCACCTCGCAAAACCACCTCAATATACTGGGGAACGCCGCGATCGGTGCAGGCACAGGTAATCTGTTGTGGGAAGGCCTCAACAGGCAAGTTGAAAATCTCACGATGAATGACCGGTTAAAATACTGGGAACAGATGATGGCAATCAGCAAGGGGCAGCCTACGGAACAAACACCTGCTGCCGACACCACATCCCAGAATACATCTACTGACACACCGTCGGCTTAAAGATTGGATAGTGTATGAGCGATAAAAAAACACCAGACGCTGCACAAAACATGAAAGCTGCGATGGGAAATGTAGAAGAATCCCCTTCCTTTGCAATGGGCCTTTTATACCAGTTTGCTGCCCATTCTTCTGGACTCGCCTTAAACAACGCGACAGTAAATTCCAACGTTCTCAACAGCGTTAACAGCGCAAATGGAACTGTTCTCACAGCCCTCAAAAACGCTGAAGCAGCTGTCTTAAGCGCCCAGAAAACTACGATAGGCGAGAGTTACAACGCCCAAACAGCGACTATTACTGAAGCGTTAAACTCTCAGACAACCGCAGCGGTTACTGGTCTCAACTCTGTCACCAATGCCGGAGCGACTGCCCTCACCGCGCAAACCAGCCAGGAAATCGCCGGTATTACAGCAGATGCAATTGCTGCCACCGCTGTTGCCATGGACAGTATCGTGAAAAAAATGGGGGGTTAACCCAGTTCAAGTAACGATGATGGGCGCGCCTTTGGTGATGATCAACGTGTGCTCATATTGAGCAGACGGGGACCCATCCCAAGTCAGCAAAGTCCACCCATCATCGCTTTCTTTGTAGCGCCCAACCCCTTTGGTCAGAAATGGCTCAATGGTTATCACCAGTCCTTCTACCAAAGGAGAGCGCAGGTTGGGCATAAAACGATTATGAACATCTGGCGGCTCATGAATATTGCTGCCAACACCATGACCTACCAGCCCGTCAATAATCCGATAGCCCCGTTTGGTCGCTAGGCCCTCTACTGCCCGGCCAATCATGTTAAGAGCATTCCCAGCACGGGCTGCATTAATGCCTGCATCCAGTGCCTTCTTCGTCGCGTCACATAGATCTGTTAAGTGACTCGCAACACGCCCTACAGGCATGGATCGGCCGGAATCAGCCCAATACCCGCCTTTTTCAGCTGACACATCAATATTGACCAACTGTCCTTCTTCAAGAACGCGATCCCCGGGAATACCATGGGCGGCTTCATTGTGGACACTGATGCAGGTGTATCCCGGAAAGTCATAAGCAAGTTTCGGTGCGGACGTAGCCCCAAGATCAGAAAACATACGGCCGGCAATTTCGTCTAAATCGCGAGTTGTAATACCAGGACGAACAGCTTGTTCCATCTCGTCAAGGACCTGACGAATAATCCCACCGATTTCTTTCAAGCCTTCAATATCTTCGTCTGTTTTCGCAATCATCTCTTCTCACCCTGCACCGATTGAAGCCAACTGTATGTTTTTTATATGTTTTTTGTCAAATTTGTTCTGCGAAAAATGAGATGTTTCGCAAGACATAGATGGGATTCCCATCATTTTTTTTCACACAGTCTCAAAGGCTTCCGTCTTTCCGCTGTCGAATTGAACACATGATGATGTTCACTTTCATGAAAAGACGGAGGACCCCTATGGCAAAAGATACGCCGGTGAACAGTCAAATTACAGATGCGGTTACGCAATCCAATATGGCTGTGCTGGGCAATGCACCAGCCCAATCCATGGCAACGGCTTATCAGTTGCTGGCTCAATCAGTTGGTGTTTCCATGCAAAATGCTGTGGCCAATCAGCAGAACATGAACACGATCGATAGCGCCATTCTTTCCCAAGGGATCAGCCTTCTTTTTAATCTGGATGCGGCAGCTGATGCCAGTTCTGTGAAGGATATGCTCGTGGATGAGAGCAACAACGAAGTTCTTTCGACACTACAGGCGATTGTCAGTGAATTGAAATCGTCACAAGCAGAAGACAAGGATGATTAACCATCCTTCCCTAGCCCATAACGCTTATTAAGGAGTTACATTATGCCAGGCGATACCCCGGTAAATTCACAGATTACAGATTCAATCACACAAGCCAACGTCAGTAACCTGGCCGAGGCCCCTGCCGTTTCCATGGCCAATACCTATCAGGTATTTGGTCAGGTTGTCGGTGCCAGCATGCAAAATGCTGTTTCTAACCAGCAAAGTGCTGCCACCATTGATCTGGCAGTAGCTACACAAGGTACAAGTGTACTTTATAACCTGTCTGCATCAACAGCAGCGAAAGCCACATCGGAAGTTCTTTCTGGCAATCCGGTTGCTGAGTCCTTAAGCGCGCTGCAGGCAGCGGCAAACGGTTTTTAATCTAACAGCCTAACAGCACATTCTTCATTACATAAAGGAGGGCCATTATGGCTGAAAATACTTGGATGAACAGTCAGATCACTGACAGTGTGACACAATCAAACGTAAAAGTACTGGGTGATGCACCCGCAGAATCCATGGGTATGCTCTATCAGATGCTGGCACAAAGCACAGGTATGAGTATGCAGAATATGGTTGCTAACCAGCAGCATAAAAACTCAATCGACAGCGCGGTAGTCACAGGTGCTGTAACTGTACTTTACACATTGGATACTGCAACAACAGGAAAAGCGACACAGGAAATCCTGAGCGGTAATCCGATCGCAGAATCCATGGCCTCCCTAAAAGGTGTTATGGCAGCGTTCAACCGTGAAAATCCAAACACACCGCGCTTCGGCGGCTAAACCAAATATCCCCTGATTTGCCCGTCAGATCAGGGATACGCCTGAACCTCACACTTCCCCTGGGTAGCCCGTCTTTACCTGTGAGGTTCAGGTATTCAACCATTTCAAACGGAGTTAGAAATGACCAAAGACGACAGCAATAGTTATAAACAGGTGAAATCTGTTAACAGCCAAATCACGGATGCGGTTACGCAGTCAAATATGGTACTCACCGGTCTTGCACCTGCCCACTCCATGGGAACTTTGTATCAGACCATGGCGCACACGGTCGGTACCTCCTGGCAAAATGCTGTTTCTAACCAACAGAATGTCAACACCGTCAATCTGGCGGCTCTTGCCCAGAATTTGCAGCTCATTTTACAACCACAGCAGAGGCGCCGCGAAATCCAGCTACCACCAATAATTGTACAGCCGACAGTTGTCAAAACCGCAAGTCAGAACAGGGAAAGTGATGACGACACTTCGTCACGTCGTTCAAAAAGCAAATAACCAACTCGTTCCCACATCCATCTAAATGAGTCAGGAGCAACGGCATGTCCGAAGAATCCTATGTAAACAGCCAAATCACAGATGCCATAGCGCAGACCAGCATGAAGGTTATAGGCGAAGCCCCTGCGGAAGCTGTTGGCATCCTATACCAGCAAATGGCCCACAGCATAGGTCTGGCTCTGCAAAATGTGATTGCTCAACAGCAACACAGTTACACCATACATAACGCAGTTACTCTCGCGGCATCAAGACAGTTACTCACCACGGACCCAGCCGCAGCGGCTAAAGCCTCACAAGAGCTTATTGCGGGAAGTTCAATCACAGATAATTTAGTAGCATTGCAATCTGTTGTCTCCGAAATGGGAAAGAAGCCTGATAATCAATCTTAATGAACCGAGTAGTTGAGCACAAAGTGATATGGAAAAACGACACCACTCCAACGAAGAAATTGAAGAGATCCTTCAAGAACTGGAAAATGGGCTCACCATTGACGAAATTACCTTTGAATACGGGATTTCGCGTGCAACTCTTTACAGGTGGCGAAAGCGCGCCCGCAATTCCTTCGACCGGGATATCAACCGCCTTCGGCAAGCGGATGAAGAAAATGCGAGACTGAGAAACCTTCTGGCGGATGCAGTGTTGGAAATTCACGCTTTGAAGGAAAAACTGGAACAAATTGAAAAATAGAGTCTGCACGATTGCGGGATCAATAAGAACCGCTATAACTACGGTATGAGTGACACACCAAGACAAGTTCTTCAATCCATCTTTGGATACCCCGATTTCCGTGGCCATCAGGAAGATATTATAAACCACAGCCTAAGTGGTAGAGATGCCCTTGTCTTAATGCCAACTGGGGGTGGTAAATCCCTGTGCTATCAGATCCCTGCTTTGTGTATGGAGGGGACAACTGTTGTTATCTCCCCCCTTATTGCCTTGATGCAAAATCAGGTAGACGCTCTTCAAGCATTGGAGATCCCATCAGCAGCCCTAAATTCCAACTGCCCACCAGAAGAACAGGCCCAAATTTTCTCAGCGCTGAAAGAAGGACGCATCAAACTTCTATATATCGCCCCTGAACGTTTATCAGCCCCGGGTTTTATCGACTTTTTGACCACCCTGAATATAAGCCTGTTCGCGATTGATGAGGCCCATTGCGTATCACATTGGGGGCATGATTTCAGACCTGAATATCTTAAACTGGAACAGTTGAAAGAGAGATTTCCACGTGTTCCCCGCCTGGCGCTAACCGCCACAGCCGATGAGCGCACAGAAAAAGACATCATCCAGAGACTAGGGCTTCAATATGGTGCTGTGTTCAGGTCCAGTTTTGACCGCCCCAACATAGCTTACTATGTAAGCAGCAAATCCAATCCGATGACCCAATTGGTAGGTTTCATCAAAAGCAAACATAGCGGTGAAGCGGGAATTGTTTATTGCATGTCCCGAAAGCGGGTCGAGACGATTACCGCAAAACTCTGTGAGTTGGGTTTTGACGCCCTCCCCTATCACGCCGGGCTAACCTCTACAGAACGATCCAGAAACCAATCCCATTTCCTCAAAGAAGAAGGGGTGATTATGGTCGCCACTATTGCGTTCGGGATGGGCATTGATAAACCCAATGTGCGCTTTGTCGCCCATCTGGACCTTCCTAAAAATATGGAAGCCTATTATCAGGAAACAGGACGTGCAGGACGTGACGGCCTCCCGGCAAATGTCTGGATGATTTATGGGCAGCAGGATATTGTCCGCACAAGGATGTTGCTGAGCGAAAACCCCTCTTATGAGCAACGCATTCAAGATCTTCAGAAATTTGACGCCTTGCTCGGCTACTGCGAAGAACTCACATGCCGCCGACAGATATTGCTGTCTTATTTTAATGAACATTCTGAACCTTGCGGCAACTGCGATAACTGCCTAACCCCTCCCGATATTCAGGACGTCACAACGGATGTACAGCTCGCTCTATCAGGGATCTATAGAACCGGACAACGTTTTGGCGCCGGTCACATCATCAATGTTCTTATCGGAAACGAAAGCGATAAGGTCGTAGAATGTGGTCACGACCAATTGCCACTTTTTTCGAAAGGAAAACACCGCAGCCGTTCTGAATGGCAGCTCATCATTCGAAGCCTGCTTGCCAGAAACCTGATCCATCAGGATTTAGAAGGATATGGCGCGCTTTCGCTTAAAGAAGAATGCCGCCCTTACTTAAAAGGGGAGGTCAAATTCTCTATACGGATTGAAGATAAAAAGAGCGGGAAAGCACGCGTTTCACCTAAAATTCTTGAGAATGGAGATGATCAGAAGCTCTTTGATGAATTGAAGCGCGTCCGACTAGAACTGGCACGCGAGGCGGATGTTCCGCCCTACATTATCTTCTTTGATCGCACATTATTAGAAATGGTCCACAAGAAGCCTGATACAGTGTCAGCTCTTTCCAACATTTCAGGGATCGGCGCTACCAAACAAGAAAAATATGGCCCCCAGTTTTTAGAGGCCATTGGAAATTTCATCGCAAAACAAACAGTGGACTAACCGCTAAAAGCATCAATTGCACGAAGGACGGCAGGTCCAATCAACACGATAAATAGCGCTGGCAGGATAAAAACAATCATTGGCACTGTCATAATTGCAGGCAATCGCGCTGCTTTTTCTTCTGCTCTCATCAGACGCTCATCCCGCATTTCTGCAGATAAGACGCGAAGGGCAACAGCCAATGGCGTACCATATTTCTCTGTTTGAAGAAGCGTATTTACAAGGGTGTTCATCGCTTGAAAATCAACACGAGCTGACAAGTTCATCAAGGCTTCTTTACGATCTGCCAGAAAGCCCAACTCAATGGAAGTGAGACCAAACTCATCTGCAAGTTCAGGCGATGAATTTGAAATTTCACGGCAAACACGGTCCAATCCACTATCCAGATTGAGGCCAGCTTCGGTACAAATCACCAAAAGATCCAGTGCATCGGGCAGTGATTTCTGCATCTCTTTATATCGTTTGGAAATCTGATTTTTCACCAGAACTCCCGGAAGGGCATAGCCAACCACTGCCATACCAATAGCCCCGGCGATGCCACCTGCAAGAGGCCATTCAAACGGGTTTTGAACGATGAAATAGATAACACCGAACGTTCCCAGAAACAGCGGAAGTGAAATACGGGCAAAAAGGTAGGTCACCAAAGCATCTTTTGACCGCCACCCGGCCTGCGCCAAATGAGCGGAAATCTGCCGGGCTCCTTCACCCTTCATCAATCGCAGTTTCTTGACGATGCGGTGCATCAGTGTTTCATTGGCGATCAGAGCGCTTCGCTGCCGCTTCTCATTAACGATATCGTCTTTGAGTTTTGTACGGCGCTTTTCAAGGCTCTTAATGCGATCTGGTAAATTGTCTTTCACCAGCAATGCATTCCAAATCATCAAGAAGGACACCATGGCCGCGACACCAGCCACCATCGCCATAATATCTTCCGATTTCATCCAGTCGGGGAGAAGTGTTGTAATATCCATACCTCTTCTCCTTAAATCTCGAACCGGACCATCTTGAACATGACGGCTACCCCCGTCCCGATCATGAAGAGGCCTGCGCCAATCATATAGATACCGCGCGGATCATCGATGAGCATGGAGATATATTCATCATTAGCCAGCCAGAGAAGGAAGAACATGATGAACGGCAGGGATCCGATAATCCAGGCACTCGCGCGCGCCTCAGATGACATCGCCTTAATCTTCAACTTGATCTGACGGCGTTTACGCAACGTATTTGCAAGTCCCGCCAGTGTCTCAGCCAAATTACCACCTGTTTCTCGCTGAATGGAAATGGCGATAATCAGGAATTTAAAATCAGGCGGATCAATCCGCTTTGCAACATCCCAAAGCCCTTCTTCCACACCTTTACCAATGCGAATGGCATCAGCGACACCGCGAAACTCTGTTGCAATCGGCTCAGGCGCATCTTTTCCGATGGTGACAATGGCTTCACTGATCGGCAGACCCGCCCTGAGGCCGCGAACCAAAAGCTCAATGGCTTCCGGAAAATGCTTCATAAATTTATTAACGCGCCACTTGCCCATAAACCCAACTGTCCAATGGGGCAGCCACAACCCGGCAACGAGCCCCACAGAGATGGTCAACATCCAACCAAAGCCAAATGTGAAACGCATGACAACCCAGGCAAATGCGACAACTACCAGACACATTAGGGAATATTCACCAATGGTGATTTTCCGACCTGTCTTTTCAAGACGACTTCTCAGTTCAGCTGGCTTTGGAACCAGTTTGCGGACCAATGTATCTACTATTTTAATGCCGCTGGCATCATCCTGCCGACGGGCAGTATTTCGCTGAGTGGGTTTCGGGCCAACAGGACCGTGGCCACTACCAACTTCAGCAAGGCGTCTTTTGGTACTGGCAGTATTACTATCGCCGCCCACTAGCGCAAATCCGAGGATAAGTGTCACAAGAAGGGTTGCCCCTCCTACAACGAGTGCCAGAAGTAATTGATCGTCCATTACATCGCTCCCAATAACATCTTATCCAAACCAAAATAAGCAGCCCGCGGTGTAAAGTGCGGCCGTAATCCGGAAGACTTGAAGTCACCCAACAGGCGCCCCCCTTTGTCTTCCCCTTTATATTCGTACCAGAAGAGATCCTGCATGGTGATCACCTCTTCTTCCATGCCAACCACTTCGGAAATATAGGTAATTCGCCGCACACCATCGCGCATACGACTGACCTGAATAATCAGGTCAATAGCTGATGAAATCTGTTGGCGTACCGCTTTTGCAGGCAAATTCACACCGGACATACCCACCATATTTTCAAGCCTTGTCAACGCTTCACGGGGTCTGTTGGCGTGAATTGTAGACAAAGAACCATCGTGACCCGTGTTCATCGCCTGAAGCATATCAATGGCTTCTCCGCCACGGATCTCACCCAGAATAATACGATCAGGGCGCATACGTAGGGAGTTCTTCAACAAATCCCTCATGGTTATCTCACCGCCGCCTTCAAGATTGGCCGACCTGGTTTCAAGACGCACAACATGAGGCTGCTGCATCTGCAGTTCCGCCGCATCCTCAATGGTGACAATACGCTCGCCTGGATCAATCAATTGAGAGATCGCGTTCAGCATTGTCGTTTTACCAGAGCCCGTACCACCTGAAATCAGGATATTAAGTCGGCAACGGCCTGCAACCCTGAGAACGGTTGCCGCAGAAGGAGACAGGTTGCCTTGTCTTTCCATCACATCAAGGGTGATTTTCTGTTTGGCAAACTTACGAATTGAGATGCTTGGTCCGTCAATAGCAAGCGGTGGAATAATAATATTCACACGACTACCGTCCGCGAGGCGTGCATCCACCAACGGATTGGACTCGTCCACACGTCGGCCCACATGACTTACAATCCGGCTCGCAATGCTCATCACATGAGCGTCATCCCTGAACTGACATTCAGAAAGAACCAACTTACCTTTTTTCTCAACATAAACCTGCTTCGCACCATTGACCATGATATCGGTTACGGCTTCGTCCGCGAGCAAAGGCTCAAGTGGACCAAGGCCGAGCATATCATGCATAAGTCGCTCAATAAGCTCACGCTGCTCCCGTTGATTGAGCTGAATACGCTCTTCCATCAGGATGTCGCCTACGATATCCGAGATATCGCGGGCCAGATCCAAGCGATCCATGGACACGGCTGCGCTAATGTCAATCCGTTCAAGGAGGAGCGGCTGAACTTTTTCTTTGGTAACCTCAATCTGTGTCGCTGCGCGTGGCGTGTAACCTTCCGTTACAGGCTCCAGTTTGAACGCGTTGCTATTCTCTTCTGGCTCTGGTTCCGGTTTTTGTTCAGCGGCTTCCAGGCTATCGCTTGCAAGTGGGACAACAGGTTCTTCAAGAAATTCATCTTCTTCGGAAATCGTGGTTTCCTGAAGCGGAATACTCTCGGGAATTTCAAATTGCGCTTTCACCTCAACAGGAGCTTCAGCATCCATTCCAAAGACAGTCACGCCTTCCTCAATAATCTGAGTAACGCTTGGTGTCGTGGTTTCAGGAGGGAGATCAGTCGCATTTTGATGCACCGGTACATCTGGTGGTACATCCTGCAGCAGAAGTTCTATTTCGTTCCAAATGCGCGAGGCAACAGCTGTCGTCAGGTTACGCTGGTCCAGAACATTAAGATTAATCCGGTCTTCGCCAAGTTTTTCCCGAACAAATAACTTAACAGTTGTCAGAACATCAGAACGCCTGGCATCCCGATCAATCTCAGCCATAAGACGTTCTTTTGCCAGCGTAAAATAGCGCTCCTCCAGTTCCGAACTACCCTGCTGACCTGCAGCGTGAGAGGGATTGGTACTGTCAGAACGGCGATTTTTATCAGCACTTGATGAAGAACGCCACAAACTCACTCTCTACTATCCTTTCGACGCTTTCTTGGATCCCAGAACCAGCCCGAAAAGCCCCTTCTTCTTAGGAGGGTGATAATCCGACAAATCCGCAGCCATAGTCCGCAGAATTTTGGTCAGATTGCCTTTTTCTGATACGCTTGGAATTGATTTTCCGGCATTGGCGCAAACAGTCAGAGTTTTTGCATCTTCCGGCACAAAATAATCAACCGGCTCTTCCATTGCTTTTTGGAAGTCCGCTTTTGAAACCTGAGCCGCTCTTTCACCGCCGACACGGCTAACAACCCTTACAATACGCCCTTTTGTGGAAAGAGACGTCATGGCCTGCGTAATCCTATTGACGTCGCGAATACCTGCAAGCGTCTGATCTGAAACAAGAATAACCGTATCAGCCGCCGCAAGCAGGGCTCCTTGTGTTGGAAGTAAATGCCGTGGAAGATCGACCACGATTTGACTGTAATCCTGACTGATTTCTCCGATAAGGGCATCAATTGAATCAGGGTTTACGTCTACAAACTCTTCAATCGGCTCTTCAGTCCCCAGAATGACGAGCTTATCGCCAGCGCGGGTCATTGCACTATCAAGAAACAGTTTATCCAGACGATGCGGGTTCTCCAGTGCTTCGCGGAAACCACCCCCGCTTTCCACATCGAGCGACAAGGTTGAAGTTCCAAAATGTAGATCCAGATCCAGCAACGCCGTAGACAGATTCTCCTCATTCGCCATAATCCAGGCAAGGTTGGTCGCCAATGTAGATGCGCCTACGCCCCCACGAACACCGACGAGCACTGTTAATCGGCCTAATTGATTGGCACCTGCCGACTCAGATTGTTTATCCAATCCCGACAACGCATCGTCAAACAATTCAGGTGTTAAAGGTTTTACGAGATAGTCACTTGCTCCCAAGGAGACCATGCGCCGGTAAACACTCACATCATTTGAAGTTCCAAGTACAATAAGGGAATTAGAAGGACCCATTTTGCGAACCAAGCGTGTGATATCCCCTTCAGGGTCCAGACTATGGCTGATATCCGCAAGCACCACTTTCGGGCTGTGGCCTGTATCTATGCGCTGTAACGCCTGCGTGATACCGCCATCCTGCACTGCTTCTTGCGGCAAGCTGCGATCTGCGACCACCTCACGTGCCGCGGCGAGTGTTTGCTCATCGTCCACGAAAGCCATGAGTTCTTCACAGACTTGGGTGCCAAACAATGTACTCAGGTTTGATGCTGCATTTGCCATATCTTTAAACCCTATTACTCAAACGGAAATTAGTTTCCTTCGCTGGAAGAACCACCTGTAGAAGTCGTTCCCCGCTTGCGGTAGTTAGAGATGGAAAGCGCCGCGCGCTCACCGTCGGTACCGCGAATACCCTCGGGTTCAACCAAATCCTTCGGTTTCACCACCATACGTGCCAAAGCTGAGGCGGTTGCACATCCCATATGAGGAAGAGGCAGGTTTTCGAACCGATTTCCATCCGGCTCAGTCCAGTTTCCATTACAGGATGGATCAACCGTCGCCACATATTTAATGTGATAAACACGCAGGGAATTCTGAAGGCCGTCTTTCACCACTTTCGGTGTTACGACAAAACCCAGATCCTCCAGGAAAGCGCCGATAGCCCCATAGCGGGCTTCATTGACACGTTCCGGATCATCAAATTCAGGAAGCTCAACCTGCATTTCGGATCCATAAGGCGCTTTCTGGGCATCCATAAATCCCAGAATACGGCCTTTTTCCATATCGCTCAACTCACCCTGAGCCTGTTTGAAATTCACCACCAGAACGGGCGTCAAACGATCCACATGAATTTTTTTGGACATTTGGGAGTTATATGGGTTTGCCCGAAGACGTTCTTCACCAGTCTCTGGGTCAATCGCTCCACAACCGCTCAACGCCATTGCCGATGCAACAAGACCAATGCCTGCAAGATTTTGAGTATTTTTCCATAACTTCATCATGTCACTACTCCATAATAAATCCGGCAGGGCCAATCAGTTTAACCGCCTGATCTGGGGCTGGTTTTGCTGTATCTGTCGGCGCTGGCGTATTTTGCTGTCCGGTGGTTTCTTCTGTTGGACGGAAGGTATCACCGCTACCAAACAAATTTCTGTCGTTAGGTGGAACATAGCCGTCTGTTGGAAGGGCGATTTCAGAATTCACCGGCTTCACCAGATACGGCGTCACAATGATGATCAATTCCGTTTCGTTACGTTGGAACGCTGTTGAGCGGAACAAAGCACCAATAATCGGAAGTTCAGCCAAAAGTGGGGTGCGGGAAACGTTATTATCTGAATCGCTGTTCAGAAGGCCGCCAAGAACAAAACTCTGACCACTGGCTAGCTCAACCGTTGTATCCGCACGGCGTGTCAGCAAGGATTGAATAAAAATGCCGCCCACATTAATTGCAGAAGCAGATGAAAGCTGACTAACTTCTGGCCGTACTTTCAAGTTAATGCGGTTGTTGCCAACAAGTGTTGGTGTAAAATCAAGCGAAACACCAAATTCCTTATATTCAATACTGATGGCACCGTCTTCTTGTGGCACAGGAATTGGAAATTCACCACCAGCCAGGAAACTGGCGCTTTCTCCTGATAAGGCTGTCAAGTTTGGCTCAGCTAATACAGTAATCAGGCCATCGTCTTCTAACGCCTGAACCATACCATTAATACCGACATTGCCATCATTAAAGCCAAAGAACAGGCTCTTGACCGCACTATTGAAAAGAATGTTTCCGTCATCTGAGATGGTTTCTGGTCCGGCAAAGTTACCAACCGTAAACTTACCGAAATTTGAAATATTTTCCCAGTTCACACCAAGCTGTTTGGTAACCGAACGGGAAACCTCTGCGACACGTACGCGCAAATTAACCTGCTGCGCTCCCTCTACGACCATCCGATTGATGATGTTAGTTGCTGGTGCATATAACTCTGCGAGGCGGCGCGCGTCCTCAGCCATATTTGACGTGGGCACGCGCCCTGTCAGAATAATACCCTCTTTCATGGAGATGGCTTTAATTGTCCGTTTAGGATCAATATCCTGAAGGGCCTGCTGTAAAGACGCGATGTCATGCCGGATTGTTACCGGCGAATTTAACAACACCTGCCCATTTTTATCCAATGCAAACAGGTTTGTTTTGCCAGGTTTTTTGGCAAAAACATAGATCACTGTTGGGCTTTGAACCTGAACATCTGCAAGTTCAGGGTTACCCACAAACACTGAGTTTGCTGCGTCATCCAACCGGATCAACTTGCCTGAATTCAACGTAATGTCGATCGGATCACCAATATCATTAATGACCGTGGCCGCGCTAACAATGCCTGAGAACAGGAGACTGAAGCAAAGTCCAATACTTAAGATTATCTTTTTCATTTCAAACCCCTACTTGAACTCTTTACTCTGAGAGTCACCGCCGCGGATCACCATAACCTTATCCGCAGCTTTCCCGCTTGCTGCTGGTTTTGCGATCAACGAACTTGCATCACTGTCCCACGTAAACCCTCCGGTCTCGCCGCTATCTCCGCTCGTTGCGATACTGCGAAGAGACAGCGACAAACGTCCAAGTGCACGGGACACTGAAATTTTTTCGACTTGTTTTGGAGTAACTTCCAATGTTGCAATTCGACGAACAACAACCTGTTGCTCCTGATCGTCAGTGCTCTGATCCATTGCAACAACACGCACATTGCTCAGGATGGTCTCACTTGCGTGGCGCGGGCGGGAGCTTTCGGTATTTTCCTGAATGATCTCAAGCGTCAAGATCACATCCACGCGGTCACCTGGAAAAATAAATCCCGCAACGCCAGTTGTTTCATCAACTTGTATGGAAACAGCTCTTTTGCCAGGCTTCAACACAGCGGCAAGAAAACCCTGCTGACCCGGCTTCACCATACGACTATCTGTGATAGGTTCTCCTGCAGAAAGTCCGCTACGAACAACAGTACCATAGAACTCATCTACTGGTCGGGAGTTTTCAACCACATATTGCTCTTCCAGACCGTCAGTTTCAGGCCATTCCTGCCATTTCACATGATTTTCCCGAACCAGAGTACCGGCGGGAAGGTTTTGCGCAGCGACAAGGATTTTCTTAATTTCCCGTTTTTGGACGACCTGAGGCGCTTCCGCAGGTTGTTGCACAGCAACGTTACCTTGATTACCGGCCCAGTTTCTGACAAACCAGACAGTGGAACCTGCAATCAGCAGTGCGAATATGATCAATAGAAGCTTGCGTGCCATTGTAACTATCCAAATTTACGAATGATTCTTGTTTTAATACAGGGCGGATTAATTTGACGTTAATCTTATAAATTAACTAAAACTCTCGCTAAATTCTGCGTATCTATAGAAGATCACCAAACTTCCCAAAGCGATCGCTACACCGTATGGAACTGGTGTCTTCGCGCGAAGGGAGGCTTTCACTCTGGCGCGTACCGAAAGTTCTTTATCACCACGAATAACTTCCCGGATCAGAACAACAATCACCAAGCCGCCGCCAGCCAAAACCATGGCGACCATAAAAGGGACAATAAACTGACTTCCCGCCCATAAACTTAACGCGACAATAAGCTTCACATCCCCCCCGCCAAAACCACCAATGGCAAAGAGTATAAAGCCCACAACAAATGTCACACCCGCGACAATAAGCGAGTCGATCCATGAAATTTCAACGGGAGACAGCCAGAAAACGACAGGAAACAAAGCTATGAGAGCCAGACTGATATAGTTTGGAATTTTGTAGGATTTCCAGTCAGAGTATGCCGCCAACATAGTTAATAAGAAGGCCGCAAGAACAACCGCAAGGTACAAGTACTTTTCCCAGATCATATTTCGGGTAATCCTGCGTGTTCTAACTCTAGAAAGTACAGCTACCGCTGCCTGAAGTTGTCAGAGTAAAGCTACCGCCAACTGCGGTACAAAAATCTTCAGTAATATCTGCGAATGTCGCTGATATTGAATCGCCACTGGCCGTAAAAGCAATGATGCCCGCAAGAGCCACCAGCGCAGCGATCAGGCAATATTCCATCGCGGTTGCGCCATTTGTGTCTGATTTCAATTTATTTAGAACAAACAACAACATAACCACCTCCCGGAATACCCCTAAACGTGAAAGGGCCGCACCAGATGTGCGGCCCTCAATTTTCATACTACATTATGAGAATACACAAGAACCTGTGCCTGTAGTCGTAAGTGTGTAAGTACCGCCAGCGCCTTCACAGAGGGCTTCAGCGACTTCACTGAAGGATGATGAAATTGTGTCACCCAGAGCCGTAAAGGCAACAACACCAACCAGTGCGATCAAAGCTGCAATCAGACCGTACTCAATAGCTGTTGCACCAGATTCGTCTTTAACAAAAGCGCGGAACATTTTAATCATCTCAAATCTCCTAATCTCAAAGCGAAGGGCTGTCGCCCTTGGCATATGCTCTCAACCCCGAAAGCTTTTCTAAATGTGAACTCCTCACTCACAAGTTTAGAGAAGCTCTTAATCGATGAAGCTGCCAAAGTTTTACTTTCGCCTTGCTTCTGAGGATTAAATTGCCAGATAAAAATTAATCAATAGTTAAAAACACAACTTTTTTCCTGAATTAAAATATTGATAAATATATAAAATTTTATGTTTCCTATTTATATGGTTAACAAATCAATAATGATAAAATTTTTACTTTTTTTATTGTTTATTTTTACAATTCAATTTTGTTTATTTATTTAATAAGAGTGAAAACACCTAAGTATTCGCAAATATATTTTCAGTAACTTTAAATCAAATTGAATCTCCTTTTTTAGGTGATTTTAACGTTTGAATTTTAAATTAAAGGCAATGTTGAAATATTATTCTTATGAGGTGTGATATGTATTCACATACTCCATTGCACATTATTATTGGCAAATTTAAAGAACTGGCAGAAGACACCCGCGGAATTTCGGCGATTGTCCTCACTTTGCTGGCTATTCCTATTTTTGGTGCCATAGGCCTATCGATAGATCTGGCACGCGCTTATGTCTTGAAATCACAGCTTTCAACGGCACTGGACGCAGCTGGACTTGCGGCCGGTCGCGTTGTTTTCTCTGAAGAGGCAAAAGTGAAGGCAGATGCTCAGATGTTCTTTGATGCAAACATGCCTGCGGGATACATGGACGCCAATGTTTCTGCTTTGGATATTTCTTGGGATACATCACGCGAAAATATTGAACTGAAAGTTCACGCGGATTTTAAAACTACCTTTATGAATGTCCTTGGCAAGGACAAGATGACCGTAGGTGCCCGCACCGTCATTAATCGCGTTAATCGTGGCCTGGAATTGGTGATGGTACTGGATAACACCGGCTCCATGGCACGTGATGCAGATAACAACAGCTACAATCAAGGTGACAGCAACATGCGCATTGTTGCCTTGAAGGAAGCCGCGCACGATCTTGTCGATATTCTTTATGGTGAAAAAGAAACTCAGAAAAACCTTTGGGTCAGTATTGTGCCATACGTTACCCAGGTAAATGTAGGGTATAACAATATTGGTTTTCTTAAGACATCGCATCGCAACAATATCATTACCGGCAGTGGCGGCGGTCGCAGCAAATATTATGACGATACAGATTACAGAAAAAGCCTAGGCTTTGATGTTAATGGTGATTTAGCAACAGACACCAATTACGGTTGGAAAGGCTGTGTTGAAATGCGGGATCATCTTGACGGTGGCACCATTGATTTGACAGATAACCCGCCAAACAGTGATTTTGTTCCCTACCTTTATTACAACGGTCACCACGACTTCAGCAGTGATTACCGTGATGAAGACAACCGCTGGATCGGTAATAATGCTGGCTCTATCTATCATGTAGATGAGGCAGACGTTACTGACTGGAGGAGTTTCTACAACTCTGTTGGTCGTGGCCCAAATGCCGGGTGCCCTTCAGCCATCCTCCCTCTGACCAAAGAGAAAACCACCATCAAGGCGAAAATTGATGAACTTCGTCCTTGGTTCAGCGGTGGCACCATGGGTAACGTCGGTATGGTTTGGGGCTGGCGCGCTATTTCACCGCGTTGGCGTGGTTTGTGGGCAGGCATGGATCCAACTCTGCCAAAAGATTATGATGAACCACTGATCGACAAAGCGGTCATTATGATGACAGACGGTGAAAACACAATCTTCAGCCATGGCGGCAATCGATATTATTTCGATTACAACTCCTACTCCCGCCAGGAGAAAAGTAATTACTCAATTACCGGTGGCTCTAATAGCTGGGATTCTTATACCAACGCCGATGGCCGTTTGCGCTACACATCCACCAGTTATTACCGTGATCGCATTGATAGCAAGTTTTCGCAGGTTTGCTCAGCGATGAAGGCCAAAGGCATTATCGTTTATACGATTAAGTTTAAGGACGGTAATGAGAATCTCTATCGGAACTGCGCGACATCACCGAACCACTTCTTTAATTCACCGACAAAAGAAGCGCTCAAAGAAGCCTTCCGCACTATCGGCCAGGAGCTCAGTAACCTGCGCATTAAAGAATAAGAAGAAATCACTTCCAAATGATAAAGCCCACCATCCGGTGGGCTTTATTTTTGCCTCTCGTCATATCAATTCATCCATAAGACTTCAGCGTAGTAAAAAGCCCGCGGATAGCGGGCTATGCTCTTCTACAGGAATAGATGAGCTTTAGTTAAAGGTTGTCTGCTCTGACAGACGTGGACGGAAGAAGGCACGGCGATAAATGATCATATCCCCCAGAAACCCATCCAACAACCCGGAGCCGAGCGTCAGATATGGCTCATAGTCATAAAACACTTCTGCAACGATGAGACCTTCCCCATCTTGAAGCACTTGATCATTCGCATCCTTAAACACATCAGGAAGGGTAGCTGTACCGCCATTTGTCCCAATGACGCTTTCCACGTCCGGAATAGAACCACGGCTGCGCTGTCCAATGATCAAAGGTGCCTGATTTGCCCGGCCAACAATGGAGGAAATAACCACCATGCCACCAGTAGCAAAATCAAATGGCTGTGCGAGATGGTCTGTAGAATTAAAAAGGTTATCAACCTCATCCGCACTAAGCGCCTCTGCGCGCGCAGTAAGGTCCGCCATCGTCGCCGACACGCGATCCAACTTTTGTGTCAACAGCGCATAACGCGCTACTTCAAAGCTGCCCAGTGTCAAAACTGTCAACATCGGCAGGATCATGGCAAATTCAACCATTGCCACCGCCGAGCTGTCTTTTAACAGACTGGAAAATTGTTTTTTTGCCTTCTTAAGGCGATCAAGAACAAGTAGCTTCTTCATTTTACTAACCCCCTGCCCTTAGAATGGCTCGTTGCGAACAACCATAGAGGCGCTCAAGGGGATAATCCCCTTCAGAACGGGAACCAATTCTCCGCTCAGGAAATTCCAGTTATAGCGGATTGTGTAAAGAACGATCTCACCTGGGCCGCCAAGGCCCGCGACACCCATATCGTTATCCCAACCACCATTTCCGTTGATGTCATCAAAATCTTCGCCGGCGGTATATTCCCCGTCCCCGTTTTCATCTGTATAGGGCTCCGGCATCCCGATATCTCCAAAACTCGGATATACTTTTGAAGAAATGTCGGTCAGTTTCAGATCGACCAAACCAAGAGAGGCGTCATTCACAATATTGACAATTGTCTGCTCTCGGCTGATCCCATCCGTTTCAAGTCCGGTAAGACCAACCCGGGAAGCGTCACGCAAACCGCCTTCAATTACCGTGTTCACGAACATGGCAATGCTCATCTCAATAAGACCGAAAAGAATAACGATCAAAACAGGGGCGATTAACGCCACCTCAACGGCGGTCGTTCCATCCTGTTCTTTCCGCAAACGGCGGAATATCTTTAATGAAAGTCTACGCTTTGCCATACTCTGCACCTTCCGATTTGGTGCAAAGTTAGCAAAAAAGCCTTAAATCGCAGTTAAGTAATAGGCAGAATTTTTCACAAAATTCCGCCCAAACTTACTCTTTTCCGCCAAATTTCTCTTCCCATTCAGCGACCTGATCATCACTGATTTTACTGAAAAGAACGTCCGGAATTTCGAACGCGTGTCCTGCCTTCAATGTGGATAGTTCAGCAACCATGTCATCGCTGAGCCATGACCGCTCATTCAGATCAAGACCCAAGGCGTCGGATAGTGTTTTCGCCGCAGACGGGATTACAGGTGCGCTCAAAATCGCAAACACACGGATCAGATTAATGGCTGCGCGCAATGATACAGCCGCCGCAACAGGATCCGTCTTAAACGCCGTCCAAGGGGCTGCCTCTGTCAGGTATTCATTCCCCATCACCCAGATAGCCCGCAGCTCCTGCATGGCTTTACGGATCTGCAGTTCATCCATATGCGTATTGTAAGCCGCAACGCGTTTCGCCAGATCCTCTGCGAGTTTGGCTTCTGCCTCTCCATATTCGCCGCCTTCAGGCAAAGCGAGGCCAAATTTGGAGTTACAGAACTTCAAGGTACGGTTTACAAAGTTACCCAGCGTGTCCGCCAAGTCTTTATTCACAGTGCCGGAGAAACCATCCCAAGTGAAGCTGCTATCTGAGCTTTCTGGCGCATTGGCTAGCAGATAATAACGCCAATAATCCGCAGGCAGCATCTCAATCGCGTCGGACATAAAGATACCGCGCTGCTGACTGGTGGAGAATTTACCACCATAATAATTTAACCAGTTAAATCCCTTAATGAAGTCAACCATCTTCCATGGTTCACGACTACCAAGTTGGGTCCCCGGGAAAGTCACTGTATGGAAAGGGATATTATCCTTCGCCATAAATTCTGTATATCGGACATCTTCTGCTTCGTACCACCAGGACTTCCAATCACGGTTGTCAGGATCTTCATCCGCCCATTCCTTGGTAGCGCCGATATATTCAATAGGGGCATCAAACCAGACATAGTAGACTTTGTCTTCCATGCCTTCGCGCCCCACAGGAACACCCCATTTCAGATCACGGGTAATACCACGGTCATGCAGGCCTTCATCCAGCCATTTAAGCGCAATGGAGGACACCAGATTTGGCCAGTCTTTATGTTTGTTCACCCACTCGCGAATTTCATCTGCCAATTTGGATTGCAGCAGAAAGAGATGTTTGCTTTCACGCACCTCCAGATTGCTACTGCCAGAGATGGCAGAGCGCGGATCAACAAGATCTGTAGGGTCCAAAAGACGCGTACAGTTTTCACACTGATCACCACGTGCCTTGTCATATCCACAATGCGGACAGGTTCCTTCCACATACCGGTCCGGCAAGAAACGATCATCATCGATGGAGAAAACCTGCTTTGTCACACGTTCTTCGATAAACCCGTTTTCCAACAGCTTATTCCCAAAATGCTGGGTCAGCTCATGGTTCTGCTGAGATGAAGAACGGCCGAAATAGTCAAAAGACAAAGCGAAGGCGTCACCTAGACCTTTTTGAACCTCATGCTGTTCCGCACAGAAATCTTCAACCGCCTGGCCAGCGGCACGCGCTGCGAGCTCTGCCGGGGTGCCATGCTCATCTGTCGCGCAGATCAGAAGAACCTCTTCCCCACGTGCACGCAAATATCTTGCGTAGAGGTCGGACGGCAACATGGATCCCACCAGATTTCCCAAATGCTTGACGCCATTAATATATGGGAGGGCAGAAGTAATAAGATGTCTTGTCATCCGAAAATCTCTCTAGACGGCTTAATTATTGAAGTTGGCTGTACTTTTACAGGAATAACCTGACAGGATCAAAATAATCTTTAAGCCAACTTGACCCTAGAATTTATTGCGGCAACCAGCGTTGCGCCGGTGCTCTTCGCGCCAAATACTCTCCCACCCTTTATTGTGGGACGCATTGGGAACCATTCGAATAAAAGCGCAGTTCTCAGCGCCTTGTTTTGCAACAAAACTCTCAGCAATAACTGGCGGGACATTATCGTCTTTACCGCCCACCAGATGACGCTGGGGCATATGGCGAAGGTCGCGGACGTAATCAGCTGGGTTGAGCGAGCCATGGAGCTGCTTAACTTTGTGCAAATTGGAATGTTGAACAATATCCAGATTTCCTGCAACGGTTTTGAGGCTCAGGATATCATCGCGTTTTGCCGCCAAAAGGGTCGCAATTGCGCCGCCGCCGGAAAACCCTACCAGGTGATATCCTCCTACCCCTGCTTGTCTTTTTAAGTTATCCAAAACCGTCTCATAGGCTTCAACAATCTCTTTTGAATATCGATGAGAGGTCCAGTACTTACTTTGGCAGTTACCTTCCTTCTTTAAGTCTACATACTGACACGGACGCCCAAGGTAAATGACATCCGCGCTTTGATCGACCGCGGCCAACCGCAAGGCAACAGGATTTCGTGGTGTTGGGTTAAATGACGGCCGTCCGCTCACAAAAGCGAGCCCATCCCCTTCTATATAAACTGTGGGATATTCAGGCTGCGCCTGTAATCTCCAAAAGCCCTGCAACATAAATGATCTGGTTGCGACAACCAGAGGAGCTAGATTTCCCTCAGCAGCTATTTTGGATGCTTTTGCTCTTCGCTCATCAACAGAGAAAGACGAGCAACCCGTCAGGACCATCAATAGAGCAAAAACAGCTACGACATTTCGGAACATCATCTAATTCTCAATCAACAAACTATTTCTTAAGAAGAAGCCAAATTGAGCATCCAAATATGTCTTTAAAATGGTATCGATTTCCGGGCTATCAGCGGCCACGACATCCCCGTTTTTGTTCAAATTCAACTCACCGCTTGCAATGTGCTTTAAGAGTTCCTTCCGAATTCTCTCTGCATCATTTTTACCATCCAGATATTGAAGCAATATCCGTTGATCCACTTTCAGCTTTATCTGATCATGCTTTAAATTTGTCACCACATCCTGTTTTTCAGCTTGAAGGCGGGCATAAGAAAAAACCTCTGGTTTCTCATTAACTTCACTCGCGATCGGGGCGGCGTCTGCCCGCGCAGCGAGCAATCCGGAAAACAGAAAACGAACAACAAGATTGGACAAATCCCGTTCAATTTCTTCGCTGGATTTATCCAACTTCTTTTCAAGTCTGGAGAAAACCTGATCAAAAGACAGCATCTTGGGAAAGGCGTTTATTATCTCTTTGTAAGCCCCGACTGCGACCTCCCCAGAAATAGTCGCAATCAGCTCAGGCTCTTTCAAACGCTTAATGCGAAGCTCCTGATCATTTGGTTGATCGGGTGTTATACCGAACAATGGTATCAAGCAGAGTTTCTTCACAACTTCGCTGGAAATGGAGCGCTTAATTTCATGCCCTTTTCGGGTAAGCACCGTCATTCTGAAACGGCGGTTGGAGATAAAGTCCAGATACTGTTCCTGCTCTATCACGTTGGTCATGGGAGCGAGCGTTTTCTTCACCTTATCACTATGGTTCCCAAGGTACATGGACGGCAGCTCACTATCCCCTACATATGAAAGGCCCGCTTCATTGGCACGGCTCATAAACTCATGGAAATAACAAGGCTCGTTAATTGCTTCCAAATGATCGTGCAGCAGATAATTGTCATCTGCATTCTGAAGCGTTTTAACCTCTTGTTCTAAAAGTGTTTTATACGCTCCTGAAGAAGACCCAAGGTTATCAGCTACAAATTTCAGCATTTGCCGAGCTTCACGAACTTTTTTGGCAGGATCGGAAAACCTTTGTCCATGGTACAGCATCATATCCCGAACTGTTTTCACGGCATTCCAGCCGGGCAGAGTATTGTAACTGAGATAAGCAAGTCCATTATCGCTCAACCGCTCCCCGCATATTTTCAAGATCGCATCCTGAACAAATGACGGCACCCATGAAAAAACACCATGCGCCATGATGTAATCGTAAGTCTCGTGAGGAAATTCCACTTCATCAATCGAACCCGCGATAAAGGTGACGTTCGTGAGGTTCAATTTTGCAACCAGCGCATTCGCTTGAGCGATTTGATTTTCTGATAGGTCAACGCCAACAAATGTCGCATCTGGATATTGGACGGCCAGTGGAATGATATTCCCACCAGATGCACATCCTATCTCCAATACCGTTGCCTTCTCAATACCCGCTGGAGATAAACTAAATACCTGCCCGATTGCCGACATGGCAGAGGGTGTTGCCTGAGGGTATCCATAACTGGGATATGGGATGTCGTCATAGGTCGTCATATCATTATACCTTCTATAAAAAACCCCGGCACAAGACCGGGGTTTTTATCGAAAATCACTTATCGATTTAGAAATCGACGCGGGCCTCAAATCTTGCGGAATGACCGATGGATCCAGACTTCAATTCGGCATCGTAATTGAAGCCAACACGGAAGCCATCCATTTCATACCCCAAGCCAAACCCAAGGTTACCTGCAAACTGCTCCACATCCGCCCCATCGACCTTAAAGGCCGCGCCACCACCGGTGTAAGTGGCCGTTGCACTCGCTGTATCCCCAATAAGGTCATAGCTCACGCCACCCGTGATCGATGGCACCAGATAGGCTTCTTCCATCCGGATTTTGGAATGCAATTTAACATTTGCAGACGTGATAAAGACATTAATCGCATCTGGATCAACTGTCTGGCTAAACCCGCCGCCGCCATTTTCAGTATATTCTTCACCTTCAACATGGGTGTAGTTAAACCCAACAGACGGCGTAAAATAAGCCGTGCCGCGGAGATGAAGCGGAATACCAGCATTACCCGCAATCATGAACTGATGAGACACATAGTCGCCAGTTACGTCACGATCGAGACCACCAAAATTGATCACGCGCCGCGTTTCATTACTGTTATATGCATAACCCGCCATCAGATCCGCATAATACGCCTTCCCGGTAAAATCGGTATAGACCGTGAACTGATAACTATTGATATCGATATTGGATTTACCGGCACCATCACCTTCAACCTCTGTTTGGGAAACGGACAGAGACGCACCAATACGATACTGACGTTCCTTATCCATGAAGGTATCCACACCGCCTGAGAGGCCGTAAGTGGTTGCATCATATCCATCAACACCGCCGCTAGCATCCTGCGATAACCAGTTACCAAATGGCTGCAACCACATGCCGATCCCTTTGGAATCATAATCACCGGTGGCAAGGCCCTCATAAACAGTTTGACCATATTGCGCGCCAAAACGAAGGCTCGCCAAGCGGTTTGAGGCGACACTAAAGACTTGTGTTGAGGTTGCGATATTTGATGTTGTAACACCACCCAAGGCATCCGCCTGCACTGCAACCTGTTCTGCGGCAAGCGTCGCATCAGCTCCACCCGTGTTTAATGCTTCATTCAATGCAGCGGCACCGGTCGCATCAGCGGCATCCGCAGAAGCTACCGCTTGCGGCAACGCTGTGGCTACATCGACTGTAGATCCAAGTTCTGATGCTGTCTCCGCCGCAGTTCTTGCTGTTGCCGTAATTTCCACATCATTACCGTTTGCAGAAAGCGCGTATGTAATAAGGGCATTATCTGTAACAGAAAGATTTGCAATTTCCCCACTAACATCAACAGCACCATCAAACAGTACAATTTTTCCTGAATTAAAGGTAGCCGGTAGATTGACAGTAGTGGTGCCTGCTGAGGTTACCCCACCCACAATGAATGCGGTTTCTGTATCCTCAATTCCGTTTCCAAGCGTAATCACTGCACCGTCAGCTAAATCAAGATTTGTATCAACAGTGATCGTCTCTTCCACCCGGATTTCACCATCCAAATCAATGTTCTCGACTTTCGCAGTTTTTAGGAAAGCGCCTTTGAATGTGGCTCCAATAACGACATCACCAGCAAAATCGGTAATCGTTTCAGCAAAAATCACTTCAGCTTTGCTGTTTTCAACAAGAATGGCATCACCCGCCATACCTTCAATATCCAATGCGATATTTTGCTCGGTTGTACCGCTAAACTTAATATCACCGCCATTGGTATCAACTCCACCTGTCCCAGATGTCACGTCACCAGAAATATTCAGTGTTTTACCTGCGGCTAGCTGAATTCCATTTGCTTCAGTAATTGTGACATCGTGAACATTGATATCCCCCCCAAGATTCACAGTGCCACTTTTTGTATCTGCAATAAGTGCTTTGATTTCTTCGGTAGCGCCAATGTCACCCGACACGCTACCGGCATCGGCAATGTTCAATGTACCCACGACATCTGAATCATGCGTGTTATCTACGTCTTCCAGACTTTTACCCGCAGCCACAGTAACCGTACCATCTTGCGTGAAATTCACAGTACCTGTTACATCATCAGAAAAAGAAACGGTGCCTGTTCCATTGATGTTAATGTCTTGCGCATTCACGGTACCGGCAAATGTTGCAACTTTTCCTGCGCCTGGAATAACGGCTACAGACTTCAATTGCGCAACGCCAGAACCAATATCTCCAGTAACAAGAGTGATGTCATCAGTATTCGCGGTAAAGCCTACCTGACCCTGACCATCTGTGTCCGTTGTAATATCACCGTCCAATACCACGTCTGGGTTAAAAGTAACGGCCGCGTCTTCATCAAATAAAATACCTGTCCCGTTTGACGTATCTACATTGCCTGCAAATTGTACACCTCCATCACCTCGAACAACAATTTGATCAGCATTTACAGTATCGCCAAACAAGCCAATTGTTTTATCACCAGTTGTGATATCTATAGTTTTAAGAGAGTGAGTTTCACCAACTTTCCCGTTAATAAAAGTCGAAACAAGCGTTGTGTCTCCCATTTCATCCGCTTTGGAGAAGGTCAGCGTGCCAACACCATCACCACCGCTTTTGTTGTCCACAGTTCCTGTAATACGCTTATCTTCAGCGATCACAAGGGTTGCATCTGTGGAAAATTCAACAGCCCCTGTCACATTGCCAGCGACTTCAACCGTTTCTGTACCGCTAATTTCGATGGTTTTCGCTGATACGTTGCCGCCGAACTTAGCTGTACCGCCAGCATTTCCTGTATCCACTGTGATTTTATTCAAGGCGTTGAGGCCGCCCACCGCTCCAGATACAACGGTAACGTTCGCACCACCAATATCTTGAATATTTAGCGTACCTTGATCTGCAGCCGTTGTACTTATTGCGCCAGTGATCGATTTACCACCGACGAGATTAACAGTTCCATCAGCGGAGAAAGTAAGTGATGTAACAGTCACATCATCTTCGAACGTTACCGATTTTGTACTAAAGACTGCAATGTTGCCTGCATCAACAGTACCTTCAAACACTGCTGTTACAGGTCCACCTATGGAAATGGAATCAATTGCTTCGACAGAACCAATATTGCCAGCAAAGGTTATGACATTGTCATTTATGTTATCCGCATTGGCAAGCGCTAGAGTAACACTATCATCCTCACTTGCCGCATCAATATCCGCAGTGATGATTATATTTTCATTGTTGACGGTATTCACCTGCATCGTGGCTGTGGCTTTTGCAGTGTTACCGAGCGTAATGGCAACATTATCTGATCCATCAGGTTCTATGCTGCCTTGGAAAATCACGTTACCGCTGGTGACATTAATTTTCAAAGTATCGTTATTATCGTCCCCGTCATCAGCAACTAAAACGTCATCAGCGAATGTAACTGAAGTTGAATTCGTTGATGTGATCGTTACGGTCAGGTCTGCTTGACCTGCAGGGTTATCCACCGTTAAAGATGGTGTTGCATCAGCACCTATCGTGAAAGACCCGCCCGATGCGTCCAGAGTCACTCCAACAGCACCGGCTTCATTAGTCTCTGTCAAACCAGCAGCATCATCCGCTATAATTGTAGCGCCATCCACGATCTCGGCAGCCAACGAATATCCACTTACAGCCAACATGGATGTGAAGGCCATGATTGACATGCCTCCCATCAACGCTTTTTTAAACGAGCAATTTTTCTGTGCGACCAACATTCGCATACCCCTGCTATTGTCCAAGGTCTTAACCTGATAGATTTATTTGCACCAAAAGTAGCACTCAACCCATCCTTTTTTCCACCCAATATTTGGAAAATTGAAGATTGATTTCTCTATTTTTTATCCAAGAGCTGAGAAGGCCTTGGTAAAGCCAATAAGCGTGAGCTTCACAACCGTGACCTGCTGAGCGCCCCAACCGCGAAATCCGACGAGCATCTCGTTGCCCCCCAGCATTGCTTCCAAAAGCTGATCATCCACCTGAAAGGCAGCATCGCAGCCAGATTTAGTACATCTAAGGAAAGATCTTTTTTGCTGTTCCCCATCATCAATCCGGTAAATGAGACCAGGCCTCAAATCCACTCCCAGTGGCAATTGAAGACTGAGATGTGGGTGCCGCTCTCCTGTTTTTTTATCGGCCAGATAAATAATGGTGGCGCTCAAAATCTTGCCAGTTACCGTTTTGCCGTCTTTAGTTTTCTGCTGAACGTAGTGATTCTGCGTCATTCGGCAGCTTTGTGGATTGCTGTCATCCTGACAGATCACATTCCATTTTGGCGTTTCCTGCGCCGCAGGCGTTCCTGCCAAAAACATAAATGCAAATGCGGCTAACATTAACGATGGTAGATATCTCATAGCGCCCCTTTTCTGTTACGCGCAACAGTACAAAGTAAACCGCTCAATGGAAAGTACCCAGATATACTAGACTGCGGCGGCCAGATAACTTGCCTGTCCAATGGCACGTTTTGCATCCAGTTCCATCGCTTCAAAAGCCCCGCCAACCAAGGTGGCCTTTATCCCTTTTGCCAGCAATTGATCATACAGATCTCTCTTTGGCTCCTGCCCCGCACAGATAATAATCGTATCCACATCAAGACATTCAGGTTTGCCCGAGATTGTTAGATGAAGGCCTTCGTCGTCAATGCGGTGATATTCACACCCGTTTATCATTTTTACACCTCGGCGGTTCAGGGCAATGCGGTGCGTCCAGCCGGTGGTTTTTCCAAGTCCTCTTCCTACTGGCGTTGATTTGCGCTGTATCAGGTATATTTCACGCCCGGAAGTCTCCACTTTTGGCTCAACCCCGGTCACACCGCCGCGCGGATGATTTTCAAAATCAACACCCCACTCACGTGCAAAAATATCCTTATCCAAAGACGCAGATTTCCCTTTATGTGAAATCAGTTCGGCAACATCAAACCCGATACCTCCTGCGCCCATAATGGCCACCTTTTGCCCAACCGGAACTTTCCCCTTAATCACATCAATATAGCGGACGACTTTCTTGTGATCGATGCCGGGAATGTCTGGCGTTCTTGGCTCAATCCCTGTCGCAACAATAACTTCGTCAAAGCCCTCCTTCTCCAGCAATTCCTGGGTGACATAAGTGGACAGCTTCAATTTGATCCCTCGAACTTCAATCATGCGTTTGAAGTAACGTAACGTCTCATAAAACTCTTCTTTTCCGGGAATACGTTTTGCGAGATTGAACTGCCCGCCAATTTCATCCGCCGCATCATACAGCGTAACGTCATGACCTCGTTTTGATGCAATTTCTGCGTAAGCAAGGCCTGCGGGTCCCGCCCCAACAACGGCTATTTTCTTTACCGAGGAAGCCACTTCGTAATTCAGCAGCGTTTCATGGCAAGCCCTTGGGTTCACAAGGCAGCTTACCTCTTGTCCTGTGAAGGTATGATCCAGGCAGGCCTGATTACAGGCGATGCAAGTGTTAATCTCGTCCTCACGGCCTTCAATTGTTTTCTTCACAAGGTCGGGGTCCGCCAACATCGGGCGGGCCATCGAGACAATATCTGCCTCTCCCCTTGCCAAAACCGCCTCAGCAACATCGGGCATATTGATCCGGTTGCTGGTAATGGTCGGGATAGACAACTCCTTCCTCAATCGGCCGGTAACTCCTGTAAAGGCGGCTCTTGGAACCATTGTAGCGATTGTCGGGACGGTGGCCTCATGCCATGTAAAGTGTGTGCTGATTATATTCGCGCCGGCTTTTTCGATTGCCTTACCCAAAGTCACAACTTCGTCCCACGACATTCCGCCTTGAAGCATATCCATGGCGGCGATCCTGAAAATGACGAGGAACTCTGTGCCAACAGCTTCTCTAATTCGGCGAATACATTCTACCGGAAACCGCATTCTGTTTTCAAAAGAGCCACCCCATTTATCACTTCGCTGATTTGTTTTCTCCACTAGAAATGTGCTGAGCAAATACCCAGCAGAGCCGATGACTTCTACCCCGTCATATCCAGCAAGTTTCGCCATCTCGGCACAGTTGACCATATCGGAAAGCTGCTTCTCCACCCCCAACTCATCCAGTTCATTGGGCATATATCTGGCAATCCGAGACTTCACTGCAGATGGAGCGACCGCTTTTTCTGTATGCGCCAATGGACCCATGTGCAGGATCTGCATACAGATTTTTACCTCTTTATCTGCTGCGTGAACGGCATCTGTGATCAACTTGTGGCTCTTCGCTTCTTCTGGAGTAGATAACTTCGCTCCAAGTCCCCCTTCTTCATTTGGGGAAATACCGCCTGTGATAATCATACCCACACCGCCGGCCGCCCGCTCAGCAAAATAAGCTGCCATGCGTTCAAAGCCATCATCAGCTTCTTCAAGCCCTGTATGCATGGATCCCATCAGAACTCTGTTCTTCAGTTGGGTAAATCCAAGATCAAGCGGCGCGAATAAATTCGGGTATTTTTCTGAAGCTGACATTTCCCTGTCCCCTTTATTTTTTATTGAATGCTATCGGCGGTGTAAGAAAAACTCAACAAGGATGCTTGAATTGATATGAATAACTTTCAAAATTAATCTTTAGTTCAGCAATTTTTTCTAATATTTTAAGGATCTGGCAATTTGTTGGTCTACAGCGAATTGTCTCTTGGGTAATAGCAGTGTGTACTTAGTATAATGGCGGTCGTTTTGGGCATTCAAAACCGGAAGATCAAAGAGGCATCTGACATTGCGTCATTGATCCGTGATTTCTCTCACTGGGCAACTTCATGGCCACGGCCGGTTGAAGAAGGTGCCCGTATTGTTTCAAAAGTTATAGGCACTGATCAGTTGTGCATCGACATCAAGCCGGTCGATGACTTGCCTCAAACCTTTCACTACTGCCAAATTCCGGAAGCGCCTGCGATCAAAGGCAATGAAGATGAAGGCTTCCGAGATAGAATCTTAAATGACATTATCAATAGCGGTCATAATCTTGATATTAGACCGGTCGGATCCGGTTACTTGCTGTCGACATCCATCAACCTTCAAATGCCAAAAGGGTATTTCGTCCTTTCAGCAATGTTTGAAACAGAACCTCATTTAACGATCGAACAATCGACTTTCTTTCAGGTTGCTGCCCCCCAGCTTGCCCATGAAATCTCTCGGGATTACAGAAAAGTAACCGCAGTGGAACTTGCGGAAGAAGCAATTGAAGCGATTGAGGAAAGCATCATCATCTATGACAAAGACGATCGAGTGATGATCCACAACAGACAATACCGGGATCTGTTCCCATCGATCGCAAAAATGCTCCGACAAGGGGTTACTTATGAAGAATTGCTGAGAGAGCAGGCAAAACACAATCCTATATACCAAAAACATGGAACTCTTGAAGAGTGGATCAGTTACAGAAGGAAACAGCTCCATACACAAGGCCATCAGGAAGAACAAAGCTTCAAGACAGGTCAGACGCTACGACTTACAAACTACCAATTGAAATCTGGTGGTACAATTTCGATCCGAAATAACATCACTGAACTTGCGGAAGCTCGGAAACAAGCAGAAGAAAATGAAAAACTCTTCCGCACACTGCTTGAAAGTGCGCCAGTTGCACTCGCGATTACGGCTGGAGAACGGGTTCTGTTTGCCAATCAAATTCTACATGACCTGGTGAAAGCAGGTGAGGGAGAATTAATTGGAATTCATACAAGAGAATTCTTCTTCGACCAGGAGGAACATGACACAATTTCTCAAATATTAATCAAAAACGGAAAACTGCGTGATCATCTAATCAAGATAAAAGATGTTGATGGAAACCTGATAAAGGCCTCTCTTACGGGCACACCTATCATCTACAAAAACAAACCCGCTCTTTTTTACGCTGTCCTTGACGTGACTGAAAACCTCGCAAATCGTGAGGCACTGCAAAAAAGTGAACATCAGAACCGTTCAATACTGGAACTGATACCCGATGCTATTACAGTCCAATCAAAAGGCAAACTTGTCTACACGAACCCGAGCTTTCTGGAGATTTTTGGTACTAAAGATGCACAGAATATTCTCGGGACTAATAGCATTGATCTTATTGTAGAAGACCATAGAGAAGCAGTTTTGGCGCACCGCAACCGAGTACTCGAGACACACCAGGCTGCGTACATGCAGACACAACATCAACGTCAGAATGGGGAACGTTTTCACTCTGAGCTTTATACCTGCGCCATCAATTGGGACGGTATTCCTAGCACCCTCAACATCATCAAAGATGTGTCTCGTCGCCATCAGTATGAAGAACAGCTCAAACGAAATGAGCAGGAAATGACATTGGCGCAACATATCGGAAATTTTGGTCATTGGCGTCATAACCTAAAAGATGACACTGTTGTTTGGTCCAGAACTTTATATGACCTACACGGAATAGATCCAGCAACCGAAATTACGCCCGGCTTCTTTAAGGATATGATTTCAAGCGAAGATTTTGTTCAAATGAACAAAGCAGCGGAACACGCTATCGAAACGGGCGAAGTTACACCTTATGAAATTGTTGTTCATCACCCTGACAATTCTCAAATAACTATCTCAGGATCTCTTCTGGCCGAGTATGGTAACGATGGAAACGTTGTTTCGTTTTTTGGTGTATCGGAAGATGTTACTGAACGCCGGGAACTGGAACAAAAATTTAGACAGTCACAAAAAATGGAGGCCGTTGGCCAACTAACTGGTGGCGTTGCCCACGACTTCAACAACCTGTTGGCGATCATTCTTGGCAACAGTGAACTTCTGGAAGAAAATCTAAATAGCGATCAGAAAACGGAACATGCTTTCATCAACAACATAATTCGGGCTGCCACCCGAGGTGCCGATCTTGTTAACAGCATGCTGGCTTTCTCAAGAACGCAGGAGCTAAGACCTACCTACGCCTACCTGAAAGAGCCTGTAACCAATATCGCCGATGTTTTAAAACGGACCATCGAGGAGAACGTAAATATCAGTGTATCGGTCGCGGAAGATATTTGGCCCTGTACTGTTGATGTTGGGCAGGTAGAGAACGCTCTGTTGAATTTGTCTTTAAATGCCCGCGACGCCATGCCTGAAGGTGGAAGCCTCAGCATTGATCTTTCCAATGTCACTTTGGAAGCTGGTGAAGATACAATGGGTGAAGAATTTAAATCAGGCGACTATGTGAAACTATGCGTGTGTGACAGTGGCACAGGTATCCCACAAGATAAGATCCAACAAGTTTTTGATCCTTTCTACACGACCAAAGAAGTTGGAAAAGGAACAGGACTTGGACTATCGATGGTTTACGGATTTATCAAGCAGTCCAAAGGGCATGTGATCATTCACTCGACAATGGGCCTGGGCACGAAAGTCGAGCTCTATCTACCTAGAAGTATGTAAGGCCACGCTATATCGGCTTAAGCGGCTTCGTTTAAAGCCGCATCCAATTGGGACAGATAGTCCTCCACCGAGATGGCGGCTTCAGAAGTAATTTCAAGTTCTCTGTCTTCAAATACATCCCTGTCGGGATGCGCCATTTGCCATTTCTCTATTGCTTCATCTCGCTCTTTCAGCAATTGAATGATAAGAGGCTTGAACAAGATAAACATGGATGTGAGCCAAATATTCACGGGCCATGACGGCGGAACAAGGTCAATTTCGAAGCTATCCAGCATCTTTATCACATCATCCGCTGAATACCAGTTCTCTGCCGTTACCCATCTATTTGTAGTGAACAGGGATGTTGGAAATCCCTTGTTATCCATAGAAATTGCTATCAAATGAGAGAGTTTGTCTTCTCGTTCATCCATATAACTTTCGTGGCTCTGCTCCTCAATGGGGGTCATGTCCGCGGCCATTCCCGCTTCTCTCAGGAAGGTATGGAAATGCCCATGCTCTTCAGGCCCACGATGTGCATGATAGTAATACTGGCTGTGGCTCTCATTGTCGTAAATGTCCCCTTCCGGGTAGTGGTCCATCTCATAGAAAGTCTCCACACCTCGCAAGATCTCCCCAACGATATTATCGCCAGTTTTTCCCAGCACCCGATAACAGTTGAGAACTTGCTGCCCCGCCTCTGACATCTCTTGAAGTTCAGACTTGGAAAGTGCCTTCCAGTTAATCATATCGGCCCCTTAAGAACAGAAATCACGCGGCACAAGGAGCCGCGTGATTATTATATAATCAGTTAATTTCTATTCTCTAGAATTAGCTGGCTTTACAAGGGTTTTTCTTGGCAGCACATGGGTTGCATGGGTTTTTAGCCGCGCAAGGGTTGCAAGGGTTTTTCTTTGCTGCACATGGGTTTTTAGCGGCACAAGGGTTACATGGGTTTTTCTTTGCCGCACATGGATTACATGCGTTTGCAACGATAATCTGACCTTCTTTTTCAACAGCCTGTACAGCAGGAGTTGCAGCGATGGCTGCTACAGACAGCGCAGACAGACCCAGTGCAGTTGCTTTGATAGATTTTTTCAACATTTGATTTTCCCTTAAATTAAGTTGAGGAGAGATGAGATGGCTGGGCTTTTTTAAAAAGAGCCCAGCCGTTAATTTCACAAGCAGAGTTACCTGCGAACTTCTTCTGGGAGGAGGAGCAGGAAGTCCTGATCCTCGCCCACTGATGCATGACATTCTTTACAGAACACCATTCCTTCAGAATTCTTTCCATTTGTCTGGCCAAACACACTGCCGTTTGGCATGACCATCGTGTACTTCCAATCACCTCCATCAGGATCGAAACCAGCGGACATTTTCTCCATCAGGAACATAGGTCCTGGCGATACTTGCCCTTTGCCATTTACCTGAAAACTATCTTTGGCGATTACTGATCCAACGGGCATGGTGCCCAATTCTTCGTATTTCAGGTATCGGGCCTTTGCGATATCATTCGCCCAGTTGTTGACATATCGACCACCGTGGGTAGCCGCGTTATAGGGGCTGGTAGCCACGTTGGTCCAACTGGTGTAATCCTCCATTTCTGAAAGGTTAGCTTTCGCATAACCAGCTTTCAGCTTATCTTGAACACAATTGTAAGCAGCAAGTGCTTCCGCAGATGTCAATTCAGGTGTCTCTGCCGCTGCGCATGGATTACAAGGGTTACATGGGTTAGACGCTGCGCAGGGGTTCTTTGCTGCACAAGGGTTGCATGGATTTTTCGCAGCACATGGATTACACGGATTCTTTGCAGTGCACGGATTGCAAGGGTTTTTAGCCGCGCAAGGGTTACAAGGATTTGCGGACGCTATGCGTGGAATTTCACATCCCGCCACATATGCAGTTTTTCCACCAGCAGCACAAGGGTTACAGGGATTGCAAGGATTTGACGCTGCACAAGGATTACATGGGTTTTTAGCCGCGCAAGGGTTACATGGGTTCTTAGGCGCACATGGACTGCATGGATTTTTCTTCGCGGCGCAAGGGTTCTTCTTAGCGGCACACGGATTTTTAGCTGCGCATGGATTACATGCACTTGCAACCGCCAAATTCTCAGCTTTAGTTACAGCTGGCCTTGCCACTGCAGCTGGATTGGTTTTCGCCGCAGCAACTATTATCGTTGGCGCGGCAGCTGAAATGGTTACTCCACCCAAAGTAACAATTCCTGCACCAAACAATGCTGGCAGTATCGTTGAACAAAATAGGCGATGACGTAGCGTATTCATGGTCTGGACTCCCGTTAGTGATTTCTCTTGAATACTTGCCCTTTAACGAAATATGACAAATTAACGGGAAGCTCACTAATAACGTCCTTTCACATAATTGTGACGCTTCGAGAGTTTTTGAGAACACGCAAAATAAAAGGCGTGAGAAATACTCACACCTTTAAATGATCGATTAACTGAATACTTAAATTCACCCTTTTTCTACAATCAAATTGTAGTCCAACGTTGTATTCAAAGGGCAGGAGAACAGATATTCACCTTCTTTCAAAGTGACCTTATATTCTTTCACCTGCCCCTCATGAAGGCCACCTCCCGACACACTGATTTTGTTCAGTTTATGAAGTGGATTAGCCCAGTTGTAATCTTTTTCACGCAACCAAAATCCAAGCTCATAGGGTACGTTTTCGTTCTTAACACGGAAAATATATTCACCTGGTTTAAGCTTCATGGTTTTGGATTTTGCCAGTCGATCTGCCCCTGAAGTTTCATTAATGGCTTCACAATCTGCTTTCTTGGTGGACGTATATCCATGGTCCTTTTCAACATCCAAGAATTGACATGGCACCTGAGTAAGTTCAATGACCTGCGGTTCCGCATTCGCTTGTGATAGTGCTGCCAAAGAAACAGCACCAGCTGCTAATGCAACCAAACTTGATTTTCTAAGCAAATGTTGAGGTTTCATGATCGTCTCCTTTTGAAATAGCTTAGGCCTTTTGAAGGCCTCAGTTTTTAAGGTGAAAATATTTCCTGAGATGCATTCCAAGCCAGTTTCCTGGCAAGGCACATGCAATCCAGACCCATCCATGCAAACTTGTTGACGCTGCACCGCTCACGAAAGCACCTATGTTGCATCCATAAGCGAGACGAGCACCATACCCAAGCATCAGCCCGCCAAGGCAGGCGGCGGCTATGTGGCGTAAACTGATTGATTGTCGCTTTACTTTGCGGGTACAGGCCAGCATCGCAGTAAATGCACCAGCCATGATCCCGATATTCATTACAGAAGTGAGGTCTTCCCAGAACGGCGCTTGAAGGGCCTGATACTGAAATCCACTTGCCCAAAAACTGCTGCTGAGTTCATTCCATCCCAACAGATTGGCAACTTTAGCTCCCCACAGGGTAAACCCCCAGGTAATGGTCCAAGGGTGCCCAGCATTCACTAAGGTCGCGACGTTCAAAAGTGCGAGGATAAGTGCAGCAACACCCAGCTTCCACGGACCACGTAATATTCGCTGTACAATTGGAATATGCACAGTGCGTTCAACATCATCTGTCGCGCGGTCAATTAATTTCAGGAACAGATATATCAGGGCAAGAATTCCGAGCTGCAATGTAATTGCTGAACCCCAACCAAGTGTGTCCGCAAAGGTAATTACCCCTAGTGAGGGAAGTTCCTGCCACCACACCAAATCCAGACTGCCCCAGAAAGCCCCAGCGCAGAAGAAAATCAGGACAAGGATCATTCGAGGGTTGCCTGACCCCGCAGTATAAAGACTGCCCGACGCGCAAGCGCCTCCAAGTTGCATACCAATCCCGAACACAAAAGCGCCAAACACCAAACTTAAACCTACTGGCGCGACCGCTCCCGAAACAGAACCTATTCCTGAAACAGCTCCTGACAATAAAGGCGCAAACAGTAAAGTTGTTAAGCCCAAGAGGAGAATATGGCTTTGCACCCCGCTTGTCTCCCGGGTGCTAAAAAGCTTGCGGTAAGCCGCGCTAAAGCTGAATGAAGAATGATATAAGGTCACCCCCATAAGAAGCGCGATGAAAAATAGCAAAGCCATTTTTTGATCATGCAATTGTACAAGCGCAACACAAAGAAGTAGTGCTACAACTGACAATGCCAATCGCGGCTCTCTTACCACAGGTGTTCTTAAGTCTAGCGCCTTCATACCCTCATCCTCATCGGACTTAACAAGGTGAATGTAGAAGGTCTTCTGCTCACTTGCAGTTCAAATTGACGCGATAATTACGTGAGCAACAAAGGCGCCTCAGTATTTTCTGGGTGAGATATAAACATCGCGGTGAATATAAACACTGATGATCAGGCCAAAGCTGATGAGAAGGGTTAGCATGGAGGTTCCACCATAAGAAATCAGTGGAAGCGGAACACCAACAACAGGAACCAGACCCATGACCATCGCAATGTTAATAAAGAAATAGAGGAAAAAGACCCCTGTAAGGCCTATTGCCAACAATCTGCCAAACTGGTTACGAGAACGAATGGCGATGGCAAACCCATAAGCTATCAACATAAAATAAAGGGTGAATAAGGCCAGTCCACCGACCATACCAAATTCTTCAGCCAACATACTGAAAATAAAATCTGTCCGCATTTCGGGAAGATAGTTCAAATGGCTTTGCGTTCCCTGCACAAACCCTTTACCAAAAATCCCACCTGAGCCTAGTGCGATCTTGGACTGCATAATGTGATACCCGGAACCAAGTGGATCGGATTCAGGATTTAGGAAAATCAGAATTCGTTTCTTCTGGTAGTCATGCAGGAATTGGTATGCAAAAAATCCAGCCGGTATAGCGGCACCAATTACCAACGCAAATTTCCACAACCGAACACCAGCGGCAAAGAATACAATACCAGCACCCGCCACAAGCAACAATGTAGTGCCCAAATCGGGTTGGCGCAGAACCAGCCCTGCAGGCATGGCGATCAATATTAGAGGTGGAATAAGCCAGGGGATACGCCGGACTTCGTTCATATCCAGCCCATGAAAATACCGGGCCAGCGCCATGATCAGAGTAATTTTCATTACTTCCGAAGGCTGAACTTGAATAGGCCCAAGTTCCACCCAGCGCCGCGCGCCCATACCAATGACGCCCATCACTTCAACTGAACCAAGCATCAACAAAGCAATGGCATAAAAAGGGTAAGCGAGACGCAACCAAATCCGAATATCTGTCAGCGCCACAACAAACAGAATAAACATCCCCGCGGCGAAACGGATCATTTGCCGCGATGCCCACGGGTTAATATCACCGTTTGCGGCTGAATAGAGCATCAAAAAACCGACAGAGGCCGTTAAGCAGATGAGAAGAACCAGACCCCAGTTGAGATCCAATATTTTCTTTGTCAAAGTGAGATTAACTTCACGCGATCCAAGTTCTTTAAGCATCACGCCCCCTCACCGCAGAACTGTCTTTTTCTGCATCATTTTCGCGAGTTTGGGCGATCGGATCCAGTTTCATGGCTTCCATCAGTAGATCCCGGGCCATAGGAGCAGCCACTTTCGAAGCGCTTCCGCCATGTTCAACAATGACAGAAACAGCGTATTTTGGATTATCATAGGGGGCATATGCCACGAATAAGGCGTGATCCCGCTCCTCCCAAGGCCGCTCTTCTGCTTTCAAGACACCTGTCAGGCGCTCTTTTTTACTAATGCGCCGCACTTGAGCGGTTCCAGACTTACCCGCCATTTCACGTCCGTCTTCGTCAATACGGGCGCCAAACGCAGTTCCTTTCTTATCATTCACAACCTCGAACATACCTCTTAGAACATGTTGAAGCGCAGATTTACTCAGTCCTATTTCTTCGGCTTCTTGGACGGCTACAGCCTTTTCTCCATCATTCTGTATAGGGGCCTGATGACGTACAAGTCGGGGGAGCACTTTCTTCCCACCATTGGCAAGACGCGCCGTCATAACCGCAAGCTGCAACGGCGTTGTCAGGACATACCCCTGCCCGATACCCGCGTTGAAGGTATCCCCTACCTGCCAACGCTCACCGCGTACAGCCTGTTTCCATGAAGTCGTTGGGATAAGTCCCCGTTTTTCGCCATAAAGATCAAGGTCAAGTTTTTCACCCAGTCCGAAATGATTTGCCATTTCGGCAATTTTATCGATGCCCACTTTCCGCGCGATATCATAAAAATAAACGTCGCAGGATTGTGCGATGGACTCGGCCAAATTGAGTTTTCCGTGTCCTCCGCGTTTCCAGCAATGAAACTTATGCTTTCCAAGCATCGTATGCCCCCCGCAAAACACTTTGTAATCAGGGGAAATCACACCTGCTTCCAGTGCAGCCAACGCCACCACCATTTTAAAGGTGGATCCTGGTGGATATTGGCCGGTTATTGCTTTGTTAGATAAGGGGTTCTTGGGATTGGAACGCAATCCTTCCCATTCTTTGACGCTGATACCTGTTGTAAAGCTATTTGGATTAAAACTTGGAACAGACACCATGGACAGAATATCACCAGAATGGATATCAAGGACTACGGCTGCTGCACTCTCCTCTCCCATTCTTTCCACTGCGTAATCCTGTAAACGCACGTCAATGGTCAGCTCCAGATCCTCACCGGGCTCACCTTCCTGACGGCTAAGCTCCCGAATGACGCGACCATAAGCATTTGCTTCAACGCGGCTCGTCCCTGCGGTGCCGCGAAGTTTCATGTCATAGAATTTTTCGATCCCGCTTTTACCAATACGGAATCCTGGCAATTCAAGTAAGGGATCCGGCTCCAGGTTCCGGAGGTCACGTTCTGACACTGCTCCCACATACCCTACTGTATGTGAAAAGAGATGATTGTAGGGGTAGTGTCGCTTCTCTCCGACCTCTAGGTGAATGCCTGGAAGTTCCGGGCTGTGCACGTTAATTCTGGAGAACTCCTCCCAGGTCAGGTTCTCCATCACCGGTATCGGAACAAAGCCGCGCTTGCGCCGTGTCTCCTTCAGAACCTTCAAGCGGTCATCTTCCGACACTTCAACCAAGTCAGACAAACGGTCCAATGTCTTCTCAACATTTTCGGTCTGCTCTCTTACCAGAACCACTCGGAAGTTTTGTCTGTTACTAGCAATTTCCTGGCCTGTACGATCGAGAATACGCCCACGCAAAGGCGCCAAAAGCCGGATATTCATCCGATTTTCGTCTGCCATCATGGTGTATTCGTCCGATTGCATCACCTGCAGATAATAAAGCCGACCAGCAAGCACTGACATTAACGCAGCCTGCCCACTCCCAAGAAGCAATGCTCTTCGGTTAAATAGTCTGGATTTTTCTTTATCGCGCGTATTCGACATATCAGATGTGCTTGATCAAGCTACTTTGAACGAGGGCGAACACCCATGCGAGTAGCGGGAACATTAAAATAGTTAAACCCGACTGTACCATAACTGGTAAGACCGGGATAAGAGCCAATGAATAAATACAAGCGACCAACCAGGTCAGCAAAGAAATCCCCACATTCACGAGCATAAACCCCCACCATAACTGGATAAAGGGTTTCCCTACAAAAACCTGTCTTTGCGTCAAGGATATGGCATAGATGACCAGCATCATGAGCGAGGTGAGGCCAAACGGCACCCCGGTAATCATATCCTGCACAAGTCCCAGCAAGAACACCGCGATCGCTGGCATCAAGTAAGGGCGATGAATTGTCCAGTAGAAAACGGAAATCGCAAGAAAGGAAGGGGTTACAACATCAAATCCCGGCAACCGAAAGGGAATAACACTGACAAACACAAGGAGCAACGACAGGAAAAAGGGGATACTTCCCCTCAGAAACTGATTAACCTGATAAGAAAATGTAGGTGTCAAAAGACCCGTCCTTGATTAATTTCCGAGACGGCTTTCGCTCAGATCACCTGGATTGGTTTGCTGATCTGTAAGTCCTGGTAGATCGTACCGAAGCACACTGACATATTCCAGGCGCGCCCAATCAGCGTAAGCCTGTACATTAATCTGGCCATCCGTTACCGAACTGACAACCCCAACAGGCCAACCAGTAGGCAACATTCCACCATCACCCGAAGTTACCACCCGATCACCCGGCGACACTTTTGCATTATTCGGCAAATATTCGAGTTTCGGCGTACTTGAGTTATCACCGACCAAAATGCCTTTCTGGCGAGAGTTTTCGATAATAACTGGAATACGGGAGTTCAAATCCGTTAGCAGCAATATTCTGGCGGACTGATGTCCAACCTGAACCACGCGGCCAATCACACCATTAGGGCCCACCGCCGCCTGACCAGCACGCACGCCATCCAACCGACCGGCGTTTAACAGAAGCGTGCGAACGAATGGCCCGCCAGAGTCCCCGATAACTCGGGCGGTAATTGGTAACACCAATGGATCAGACAGAGCATTCAGAAGCTGACGGTAATAGTCATTTTCCTTCACCAATGCACGTGAGGCTGCTTGCCACTTTATCAATCGTTCATTCTCAAGTCGCAGGCGTTCATTTTCTTCAACGAGGCTTGCAAGCTCCTGAACGCGCTCAATGCCTTTGTTGATCGCATTCACTGGTTGAGAGAGTGTTCCAAGAACTGGTGAGAGGGCATCGGTGCTAATTGTTCTGGCGCGTTCCAGCAATACAAGGTCCGCTTTTCCCAGAACAAGAAGGGCAATGGAGAGACAAATCAGGGACAGGAAGGCAAATCGCTGAAAAAAAACTTTCAGCGGTATTGCTAATCTCCAGGCTGAACCCTGATCGAAAGCCATGTCAAATTACCCCTTCAACCCGGCGCGTTTACTCTTCGCCAGACAAAACGCCACGAAGCGCCTTAATTTCTTCCAGCGCGCGGCCAGTACCAATAGCCACACAGGAAAGCGGCTCGTCCGCGATAGAAACAGGAAGTCCAGTTGCGTGACGCAGAACATGGTCAAAGTTACCAAGCAATCCGCCGCCACCTGTCAGCACAATGCCCTTATCAACAATATCCGCAGCCAGTTCCGGCGCGGTGTGCTCAAGCGCTACTTTTACAGCTTCAACAATGGCCCCAACAGGCTCCGCGAGGCTTTCCGCAATTTGACGCTGGCTAATAACCAGTTCTTTAGGCACACCGTTCATCAAGTCACGGCCTTTAACCTCAATAGTTTCGCCATTTCCATCTTCAGGTGAACACGCTGAACCAATTGTCTTCTTGATGCGCTCAGCGGAACTTTCACCAATAAGAAGGTTATGATTGCGACGGATATAGGCGATAATCGCTTCATCCATTTTATCGCCGCCGACACGAACACTTTTCGAATAAACGATACCGCCCAAGGACAGAACCGCAACCTCAGTAGTACCGCCGCCAATATCAACCACCATGGAACCAGTAGGCTCTGTCACTGGAAGGCCTGCACCGATAGCGGCAGCCATTGGCTCTTCAATCAAGAAAACCTCACGTGCTCCCGCCGCCATAGCGGAGTCTCTAATCGCCTTACGCTCAACAGCAGTGGAGCCTGATGGCACACAGATAATGATCAATGGCCGCGCAAAGCTGCTGCGATTGTGCACTTTATGGATGAAGTGCTTGATCATTTCTTCGGCAATTTCAAAATCGGCGATCACGCCATCACGAAGCGGACGAATGGCTTCGATATTTCCTGGTGTACGGCCCAGCATCATTTTGGCTTCGTCACCAACGGCGAGGACTTGTTTCTTACCTTGGCGGTGAATAATGGCCACAACGGATGGCTCATTCAGGACGATCCCTCTCCCCTTGACATAGACCAGTGTATTCGCCGTACCAAGGTCGATGGCCATGTCTGCTGATAGCATCCCGAGCATTTTGGAAAACATTAAATTGCCTCACTCATTCCAATCAAGGGCAGCTCCTGCCCTTTGAAATCATTTCCCCAACCGTTTTACTTGACTGAGCAGTTAGTGGTTCCCCCATGGCCTGCCCTGCCTTTTCAGACTCGTAAATCAGATCAAGAAATATCTTAAAAAATCTGCATTTACCAGCATTTCATAAGAGTTATTAGAAGATGGTTAATTTTTCTGAATAACCCCATAACTCTAATACGCTGTTACAGTATAGGGAGCAATAGAATTGTGGCGGATTTAGGGGGGATCACCTTCTCGTCTTTGGGGGAAAACTTAGGACCTTAAGTAAGCAGCCCCTCCTCAGATATATTTCCTTCAAATCCGAGCAACCAATATCTGACTAGCTTTCTTTTTCTCAACCGATGTTTAATTCTTTGTAAAAGTTTTTCTAATATAAAATTGAGCATAATAGACAAATATTTAGATTTTACTCAGAGGCCCCCATGCTCGGAAGTATTAAAATTGGAGTTAAACTCCTTATTATCGCCATTGCGTCTTTAATAGGTATTGCTTTGATTGGTACGGTTGGCTCAATGTCAATCAGCACGACCTTATATCAAGATCGTGAGGAAACTCTCAGAAATATTATTGAAAGCAATTTGAGTATTGTAGCCCATTACCACAAGCTGGCGAGCTCTGGCGCATTAACAGAAGAGGATGCAAAAACAAGAGCACTTTCAAGCATTGAAGCAGTTAGATACAATGAAACTGATTACCTTTGGATCAATGATCTTGATGGCAAGATGTTGATGCATCCTATTGCAAAAAAATTGGTTGATACTATTGCTCTTGATCTGAAAGACACCAACGGAAAATTCATTTTTAAAGAAATTGTCCGCGTTGCGAAAGAAAGTGGCTCTGGGACCATAGACTATTACTGGCCAAAACCGGGTTCAGAAGAACCTGTGGAAAAGCTCTCTTATGTTCAGCTTTTCAAGCCTTGGGGTTGGGTACTTGGCACTGGTGTTTATATTGACGATCTAACAGAAGCCCGCAATGCCCATATTGTTCAAACAGTTATTACCGCAGGTGTGTTACTTGCAGTAATAGCCATTGTTTCACTGTTGTTCGCCCGGGATATCACAGCACCGTTAAACCGTATTACCGCGAACATAAAGAAACTAACTGATGGGGAGAGAGATTTCGCCGACAGTGACACAGATAGAAGTGATGAGCTTGGTGTTCTGGCAAACGCAGTATCTCAATTCCGTGAGAATGCCAAAAAAATGGATGCAATGGCGGAAGAGCAAGCTCAAATGAAATTGCGCCAGGCCGAGGAAGCCCAACGTCAAGCCGAAGAAAAAGAAAAAGCCAAACGGCGAGAAATTGAAAAAGAAGAAGAAGCACGAAGAGAAGCAGAAGCCGAACGCAAACAGGCAATGCTGGAGCTTGCAAATACTTTTGAAATCAACGTCCTTGGTATTGTTGACTCAGTTTCCACCTCATCCACTACGATGTGCAGTACAGCGGAAACCATGACTGGCAATGCAGATGACGCCAGCAACCGCTCCAATGTTGTTGCAAATGCTGCTGCTGGCGCCTCTACGAATGTTCAAGCTGTGGCTTCTGCAACAGAAGAACTCTCCAGCTCAATCGCAGAGATTTCTTCTCAAGTTAGCCGGTCGGCTAACATCTCAACACGTGCTGTTGAACAAGCAAACAAAACTGGTGACGCCATGTCCTCCCTTCAAGGGTCAACAGGTCGCATTGGTGAGGTTATTACCTTGATCAATGATATTGCCGGTCAAACCAACCTTCTGGCGCTCAACGCAACAATTGAAGCCGCCCGAGCAGGCGATGCAGGTAAAGGATTTGCAGTGGTTGCCAGTGAAGTAAAATCACTTGCCAATCAAACTGCAAAAGCAACTGAAGAGATTTCAAACCAGATTTCCAGTCTTCAGAGCGAAACTGAAAGCATGTCATCAGCAATTACGGAGATTTCTGAAACCATTCGGGAGATCAACGAAATCGGCACAGCGATCGCTTCCGCGGTGGAAGAGCAAGGCGCCGCAACAGCAGAAATCAGCAGAAACGCACAATCTGCCGCCCAATCCAGCAACGAAGTAACTCAAAACATCACTGTAGTTAAGCAATCATCCAGTGAAACTGGATCAGCGGCAAATGAGGTATTAACAGCCGCACAATTGCTCTCACAGCAATCGAACGAGCTTAGAGAACAAGTGTCGGCATTCCTGTCGAACATCAAGACCGGTTAAGTATCAGGGGGAGGCAACTCCTCCCCTAATTTTCAAGAAGCTTTGAAGCAGTCTCTTTAGCCAGCATTGCAGGTTCACTGCTTTTTGTGATGTGAGCGACCGCGGTTGCTCCTTCATGGAGCAAATTCATCTCTTCCGCAACATCAACAGGATTTTCACACCCATCAAGGCGCGCCATTTCTTCCAGAAAGGCAATGACCAATCGTTTATGTAACGTCGCCTCTTGCATGATCGCACAAGGCTCGGATCCGTATTCTCCAGCTGCACTGATAAAGGGACAACCAAAGAAAGAACTATCCTCAAACCACTTTTCAAGAAAGTCAAAGCTTAGAAGAAGTCTACTCTGGTCTCCGCTCGCGCGCCCTTCAACAAATTCACGCATTTCGTCACGATACTTCATGTCCAGTTTTTTCAAAACAGCGACGATCAGATCTTCTTTTGAAGGAAAGTGGCGATAGAGAGTGGTTTTCGCAATACCGGATTCCTCAATTACCCTATCAATACCAGCCGCGTGATATCCGTATTTATTGAACAGCTCGGAAGCCACCTCAATCAACTGTTCTCTTTTTGCGCTTCTGCTCATGATTCACAAAACCATACTAAACTGTTTCATTTTTGCGTCGATCTTTCGTGAAGTCAGGGTACTCACCCCCTCATCACATCAATATAAATAATTATTTATCAGCAGTTTATCAAATATCCAAAGAAAAATTTGACAAACGCTACAGATCTGTCTACTTACAGTACCGATCTGTAGCGTTAAGTAATTCACTTTCCCAAATTCCTGTCATTATTCTTGGAGATTTATGATGCGTAGATTTAAGTACCTAAAGTCAGTTCTCGTCTCAGGTGTTGTTTTAACAGCCGCCTGCTCCCCAACATCGGCACAGATGATGAAAGAGGAAGGGCGAGCGACATTCAACGCACAAGGGGAGACGACAATTCCGGAGGGTTTCCGCCTATGGCCATTTATTGGCGCCCCCCTCACGCCCAATGGTCTAAATGGTGGTGAAGCCGGTTTCCCTGAGTTTCATCACGTCTACATTGATCCAAAATCATTTGCTGAATATCGCAAAACAGGCAAATTCCCCGAAGGCACGACCATCGTTAAGGAATTGGTTTTATTGCAAAAAGGCGATTATGAAGATGGCTCCAAAGATGCGCCATCTGGTCGCGGCTTCTTTGCCTTTTCCTTTAATGGCATCGACATGATGGTCAAAGACACCAAACGCTTCTCCGAAACTCAAGGATGGGGCTTCTTTAACTTCGGTCACCACGCCCCTCCATATGCAAAAAAAGCGGCGGCGGCCCCAGCTGATGCCTGCGCAGCCTGTCACGAAGCCAATGCTGATGAAGATATGGTTTTCAAAAGTATGTACCCAATCCTCAACCAAAAGAAATAACTGACATTCAGTTTTTCTAGTTAGATGAAAGACAAAGACATGAAGAAGATTTTTAAAACTCTCGCAGTACTAATCTGTACACCTACAATCGCATTCTCTGCAAATGCAGCAGACAAAATGAATGACCTTGAAATTGCCCATGCCGCCTACACAGCGGGCGAATTGGATATCCGTTATGCCCATCTGGCTTTGGCTATTTCTGAAAATCCAGACGTTCATAATTTTGCAAAAACAATGCTGCGTGACCATGCCGCGGTAAACAGGCAAGCCGTAGCCTTAATCAAAGAACTCAACGTCACACCGGAAGACAATAACCTCAGTCGCGCCCTTGTCAAAGGGGCGGCCGATAAACGGGCTGAACTGATGAAGCTTAGCGGTAAGTCTTTTGACTGCGCTTACGCGACAAATGAATTTGGGTACCATCAGGTGGTCAACCAAACCGTAGAAGGGAAATTCATTCCGTCCGTGACAGTCCCACAGCTCAAAGATCTGTTGAGCGAAGCCTTGGTGACCTTCAAAGTTCACGAAGGTCATGCAGGGATGATGGTCAAGAAACTTCAATGCAGCTAAATCTGATTGTCAGAAAACGTGAGCTTGGAGGCCTGCTGGTGGCAGCAGCCTCCAGCCTTCTCTTTCCCAGCGCGAACAGTATCGCATCACCAAACGGTCAAGTGCATCAGGTGATGATCAAGAAATTCAAATTTGATCCGGCAACACTAGAAATCAAAGCTGGGGATACTGTCGAATGGATCAACCTGGATCTCGCCCCCCATACAGCAACGGATACCGATGATCGATGGGATTCTGACGATTTGAATAAAGGCATGTCTGCCCGCATCAAATTTGAAAAACAGGGAGACTTTTCCTACCTCTGCCGCTTCCACCCTTCCATGCGCGGCAAGGTAAAGGTTCTGCCGCACCGTTAGGCGGCAGAACCTTATCCAACAAAAAAAGCCGGCGAATAATCGCCGGCTTTTCTTTTGTTCGTTATAAACGAATTAGTTTTTGGATTTGTCCACGAGAGCTTTTTCACCGATCCAGGACATCATGCCACGAAGTTTTGCACCAACTTCTTCAATTTCGTGCGCATCGTTGAGCGCGCGTGTTGCTTTCAGGAATGGCTGGCGAACTTTGTTTTCCAGCATGAAGTCACGTGTAAACTTACCTGTCTGAATGTCTTCCAGAACGCGTTTCATTTCTGCTTTTGTTTCTGCAGTAATGATGCGTGGGCCTGTTACATACTCACCATATTCCGCTGTGTTTGAGATGGAGTAGTTCATGTTGGCGATACCGCCTTCGAACATCAGGTCAACGATCAGCTTCACTTCGTGCAAGCATTCAAAGTAAGCCATTTCTGGTGCGTAACCAGCTTCAACCAGTGTTTCAAAACCAGCGCGAACCAGCTCAACCAGACCACCACAAAGAACAGCCTGCTCACCGAACAGGTCAGTTTCACATTCTTCTTTAAATGTTGTCTCAATGATACCTGCACGGCCACCACCGTTTGCAGACGCGTATGACAGGGCAAGATCAAGCGCGTTACCTGTTGCGTCCTGATAAACAGCAACCAGAGTTGGAACACCGCCACCACGCAGATATTCAGAACGCACTGTGTGGCCTGGGCCTTTTGGTGCAACCATGAACACGTCCATGTCGGCACGTGGCTCAATCAGGTTAAAGTGAACGTTCAGGCCGTGAGCGAAAACAAGGGCAGAGCCTTCTTTCATGTTTGGCTCTAGATCGTTTTCATAAACGTCAGCCTGCAGTTCATCCGGTGTCAGGATCATGATCACGTCACCCCAAGCTGCAGCTTCTGCTGGTGACATAACTTTCAGGCCTGCGCCTTCGGCTTTTTTAACGGAAGCACTTGTTGGGCGAAGGGCCACAGCAATTTCTTTAACACCTGAGTCTTTCAGGTTGTTTGCGTGGGCGTGGCCCTGGCTACCGTAACCGACGATAACAACCTTCTTACCTTTGATCAGATTTACATCAGCATCGCTATCGTAATAAACGCGCATCTCTCATTTCCTTCTAGATAAATAATGCTTTGATATTCTATTTGGCGATCACCGTTAAATGGTGTCTTTGCCACGTTTCACTGCCACAACACCTGTGCGGCAAACTTCTGTCCGTCCGAGGGTTTCATACTGCGCAATAAACGCTTTTACTTTCCCACGGGCACCTGTCACTTCAAAAATCAGGCTATCTTCGGAGACGTCCACAGTGCGAGCGCGAAAAATATCCGCAACACGCATTGCTTCAACTCTCTTGTCACCCTTGCATTCAACCTTCACCAACGCCATTTCACGTTCAACGCTAGGACCTTCAACCGTCAGGTCCGCAATTTTGTGAACGGGCACAAGCCGCTCAAGCTGTGCTTTAATCTGAGCGATCACCATCTGGGTTCCCGTTGTCACGATTGTAATACGGGAGAGGTTCTCGTTGTCATCCACCTTCGCAACTGTCAGGCTTTCGATATTGTACCCACGGCCTGCGAACAAGCCGATTACACGGGCAAGCACACCGGATTCGTTGTCAACAAGAACTGCAATCGTATGACGATGAATTTCTGTCTGTTCCATCATTGTCCAAGCAACTTTCAATTCACCCTATTCTCTAGGGCATCAAATTCCGTTTCAGTTTCGAGCTTTGCCCGCCTTATACCAAAGTCATGCCCTGTGTCGTGACTTGCGGTCCATCACCTTCTTTGTCATCAGCCAGCAGCATTTCGTTATGCGCGGCCCCGGAAGGCACCATCGGGAACACATTTTCCTGCTTATCGACAATCATATCGACAACTACAGGGCCTTTGATATCAATCATTTCCTTGATTGTATCATCAACCTTGTCAGCTTCGGTACAGCGAAGGCCGGTAGATCCAAAGGCTTCGGCAACCTTCACGAAATCTGGCAAGCTTTCCATATAACTTTCAGAATAGCGGCCACCATGCAGAAGCTCCTGCCACTGACGGACCATGCCCATATATTCGTTATTCAGGATGAAAACCTTAACCGGCAAGCGATATTGCAGGATCGTTGAAAGCTCCTGAATATTCATCATCAAAGACGCTTCACCGGAAACGTCAACAACCAGGCTATCAGGGTGCGCAATCTGAACACCCATCGCAGCCGGAAGACCATATCCCATTGTACCCAGACCACCTGATGTCATCCAACGGTTTGGCTCATCAAATTCCAGATACTGGGCAGCCCACATCTGGTGCTGTCCAACCTCGGTTGTAAAGTAACGGTCCATACCCTTTGTCAGTTCATTCAAACGGCTAAGGGCATATTGTGGTTTAATCACCTGACCATTTTGCTGGAATTTCAGGCAATCGCGGTCGCGCCAGCCATCAATTTCTTTCCACCATTTGGTTAAGGCTTTTGCATCCGGTTTACAAACCTCAGATTTCCAGACCTTGACCATGTCTTCCAGAACATGTCCCACATCACCCACAATCGGCAGATCAACCTTGATATTCTTGTTGATAGAAGAAGGATCAATGTCGATATGGATTTTCTTGGAGTTGGGGGAGAAGGCATCCAGACGGCCTGTAATACGATCGTCAAAGCGGGCACCAACACAAACCATAACATCACAGTCGTGCATGGCATTATTGGCTTCGTATGTTCCGTGCATGCCCAGCATCCCAAGGAACTGCTTGTCCGATGCCGGATAAGCGCCAAGCCCCATCAACGTGCTTGTAATTGGATAGCCAGTCATCTGAACAAATTGCGTCAAAAGCTGTGATGCTTTTGGGCCGGAATTAATAACACCACCGCCACTATAGAAAATTGGCTTCTTGGCCCCGGCGATCATTTTCACCGCTTCTTTAATAGCGCGAAGATCGCCTTTCACCTGTGGTTTATAGCTTTTGTGCTGAACCATGGATGGCGGGATATATTGCCCTGGATTGAACTGGACATCTTTTGGCAGATCAATCACTACAGGGCCTGGGCGGCCTGTTGTTGCCACATGGAAGGCTTCATGCATTGTACGGGCAAGCGTGTTTGTATCTTTCACAAGATAGTTATGCTTCGTCACAGGGCGCGTAATACCGACGGTATCCGCTTCCTGGAAGGCATCATTGCCGATCAAGGCTGTTGCCACCTGCCCGGTCAGGCAGATCAGTGGAATACTGTCCATCATTGCATCTGCAAGTCCTGTCACAGCATTAGTTGCGCCCGGACCTGAAGTCACAAGCACCACACCGGGTTTTCCGGTGGAGCGCGCGTACCCTTCTGCCGCATGGACAGCGCCACCTTCCTGACGAACCAGGATGTGACGGATGCTGTTCTGTTTGAACAGTTCATCATAAATAGGGAGCACAGCACCACCAGGATACCCAAAAATCACCTCGACGCCTTGATCAATCAGCGCCTTGATAACGATTTCTGCACCTGTCATTTCCTGGTTTGCCATAAGGTTTCCCTAGTCTCTCTTCTAGAATTTGGCGAAATAAATTGTCTCTTACGAAAAAACCGCCCGGATTTAGGTCCGAGCGATACATCGGCTAGCACAGCATTTATAGTTAAAAATGACATTTGTGCCAACGGTTGGAAACTAGCCATTCATTTACCGTGGGTCAACAAAAATCGGCGAATAAATGGAAAGAATTCAGCTTCAAAACTTTCCAAATCTTGCGCGGATGACGTAATTGCGGCATTCATCTTATTCCGAACCCATGTCATTTGGCGCTTTGCATAGCGTCTGGTCATCATCTTGATTCTCTCTAGCATGGCTTCTTTGCTAAGGTTTCCGGCCAGATAATCAGCAATTTCCGGTACCCCAAGCGCTTTCATTGCCGGAAGGGCCGGATCCAGATCCCGCTTCAATATGTCGCGTACCTCCTCAATGGCACCACCTTCTTCAATCATCCAATCAAGACGACGATTACATCTGTCATATAGCCATTCTCGATCAGGCGTGAGCGCCAGATGTAAATAGGGTGTCTCCAATACAAGGCCTTCTGGGCTTTTCCGATGCCATTCCCCCAATGGCACGCCGGTCTGCTCCACAACTTCCAACGCACGAAGCAACCTTTGGGTATCTCCTAAATTTAATTTCTCAGCACTTTCAGGATCTTTCTCCTGTAAACGTTTGTAGATAACTTCGTTACCTTCGCGCTTCTGCAGGTCTCTCAGAAAACCACGCACCTCGTCAGTGATTTCAGGCACCTCTGCAATGCCTTTGGTCAGGATTTCAAAATAAAGCCCTGTTCCTCCCACCACAATGGGTAGCGTTCCTTCTTCGTGGCATTTATGGATTTCTGCGAGCGCCATATCGCGCCATCTGGCAGCACTACAAAAATCAGACGGGTCCAACACCCCATATAACCGATGGGGACATTGGGCCTCTTCCTCTTCGCTTGGCCTCGCAGTAATGACACGCAGACCGTCATAAACCTGCATTGAATCTCCGTTAATCACAACACCATTGAACTCTTTTGCAATACTGATCGCCAAAGCGGATTTGCCGCTGGCGGTTGGTCCTGCTAAAAGAATGCAAGCCTGCCCGTTTTGGGGTGTATGTTGATCAGGAGCCATGGCTTCAAATACCGGTAATCAAAATGAATTCAGTTTTAACACTTGTCGCAAACCCCGAAGATCTGCCTTCACTTTCTAGCACATTATCCACGGCAGAAGCCAGATTGCAGGAACTGGGTGCAACAGATATCACACGGACCTGGTTGAAGGATGGGTTTGCTGTAGACCTTGCGTTCACCGCTGAGCTCAATTCAATAGATATTGCAGCTGATTTGGAAGCTGTGGATTGGTGCCTGCAACCAGTAACAAACAGAAAGAAAAAGCTGTTACTTGCGGATATGGATAGCACCATTATCACTGTCGAGTGCATTGATGAGCTTGCCGATTTTGCAGGGTTAAAAGAGCAGGTTTCTGAAATCACTGAAAAAGCCATGCGGGGCGAACTTGAATTTGATGACGCCTTCAAATCCCGTGTCGCCATGCTAACCGGCCTAAAAGAAGAAGTCCTCGATAAGACCTTTGATGAGCGTGTGAAACTCACAGCCGGCGCGCGCACCCTTATTCAAACACTGAAGAAAGACGGCTGTTACAGCGCGTTGGTCTCCGGCGGTTTCACTTATTTCACCGGCCGGGTTCGGGATCTGGTTGGCTTTGATATGGATGACGCTAACGAGCTTTTATTTGAGAATGGCGCCCTCACAGGTAAAGCAGCGGAACCGATCCTCAATTCCTCGGCCAAGCTGGCGAACCTTAACCGCCTGTTGGAAGAAAAAGGCTTGGACCGCTCTCAAAGTGTTGCGATCGGTGACGGGGCAAACGATATCCCAATGATCGAAGCAGCAGGCCTAGGGGTTGCCTTCCACGCAAAACCGAAAGCGCAAGATGCGGCGGATGCCAGTATCCGATATGGCGATCTTACCACGCTCCTTTATTATCAGGGGTATAAAAGCATTGAATTTGTGGAGGATTAATCCGCTACACAGATTTCCTCATGGTGAAACTGGTAGGACGGTCATATCCTTCATGAGCGTCTTCACCCGTTTTAACAAAACCCATTTTCTTAAAAGCGGTTTGATTTTCAGTGAGCTCCACTCTTACCTGTAATTCGAGCGTGTCAAACCCCAATGCCTTTGCCCGAGCGGTTGCAAGCTCAATCAATTCTCTGGCAAGGCCTTGTCCTCTAACAGCTTCATCCACGGCAAGTTTCCCCACATATAGGCAGTCACTCTTAACGGTAAAAAAAATGCAGGCGACAGGCGGCTCCCCGATACACCAGACCTCTTCTTTTCTGCAATGATCGGAAATACTCTCCGGTGACAGTCGACGCATCGAAGAAGGAGGATCGATCCGCCCTTCCATAAATGCAAAAGACTTTTGAATAAGATTTAGAACAGCGGGAATGTGCTCTGACAAAGGATCCAGTTTATAGGTTACTAGGTTAGACATCAGATGCTCCTGTTTCACACAGATTCAAAAAGCCCCGCAAAATGCGGGGCTTTCGCTTACGCAAGAGGTATCTCCCCTCATTCTTTATCAAGGGCTAAAGCTACAAAGCGAGAGTTCGGTCCGCGGCGCACCAGCATCAGAACAGATTTTCTGTCGGTTTCGCGAATTTCACTTAGGGTCTTTTTCACTTCGCCAACCGTTTTTACTGGCTTGAGTTGAACCTCAAGAATGATATCACCCGGACGGATCTCTTTTTCAGCAGCTTCACTGTCGCGATCCACATCAACGACAACCACACCTTCTGCTTCATCGCTCAACTTTAAGCGTTGGCGAATTTCAGACGTAATGGTCGCAAGTTCCATTCCCATAACATTGCTGGTTTTTTCAGCTTCCGGCTCACTGTTACCGTTCAACTTGTCTTCCGCTTTTTCAAGCTGACCAAGTTTCACAGTTTTCGTGACCTTCTCACCATTGCGCCACAACTCAACCTGAACATTGGCGCCCACATCGGATTCCGCAACGGCCCGGGACAGTTCGCGAGTTTCACGTACTTTCTGACCATTGAATTTCAGAACCACATCACCTGCCTTGATTCCGGCTTTATAGGCCGGACCATCTTCAGGAACACCTGCGATCAATACACCTTCGGTATTATCAAGCCCAAGGCCATCAGCAAGTTCTTCTGTTACGTTCTGAATGACAACACCCAACCATCCACGACGTGTTTTACCGTATTTAACAAGCTGCCCTACAACACGTTTGGCAAGTTCAGAAGGAACAGCAAAGCCGATACCAACGCTGCCACCGGATTGAGAGAAGATCGCTGTGTTAATCCCGATAACCTGACCCTTCATGTTAAAGAGCGGGCCGCCGGAATTACCTTTGTTAATAGACGCATCCGTCTGGATATAGTCATCATAAGGACCAGAGCGAATATCACGACCGCGGGCGGAAATGATACCTGCGGTTACAGTGCCACCAAGGCCAAATGGGTTACCGATTGCCATAACCCAATCGCCAACACGGGCCTTATTACTGTTACCCCAATTCACTGCGGCCAGCTTTTTCTTTGTTGGATCAATCTTCAAAACTGCCACATCGATCTTTGGATCCGTTCCCACCAATTCAGCGGGAATTTTTTCACCATCCTGGAAGATCACGAAAATCTCGTCTGCGCCATCAATTACGTGGTTATTGGTGACAACCAGACCGTCTGCATCAATCACAAAGCCGGATCCAAGGGACGTTGCTTTGCGTTGTTTCTGCTCTTTGTCACCACGACCACCGAAATCTTTGAAGAAATCCTCAAAAGGGTGGCCTGGCGGGAACTGAGGGAAACCACCACCACGATTGTTATTTTTTACAATCTGCGTAGTGGAAATATTCACAACCGCGGGGGAGAGTTTCTCCGCTAGGTCAGCGAAGCTATCCGGTGCGCCTTTCGCAAAACTGTTCAGCGAGAAAAATACCACCAGAAGGAATGCAGTAACGCCCCAGACAACAGGCATTGCCATATCTTGGTTACGTGCACGGCTTCTGCTTATTTGTCTTGTTTGACGGACAGGCGCCGCCTTTTCTGAATTTTGATAAGGTGTATACAAGGTTATTTTCCTTCTATTTCCTGTAACGCCCTCTTTTCACATAGGACAAGAGTGGCAACATTCTACTTGGGTTTCAAGTGACCAACGGTTATTTGATCAAATCTCGAACATCCGTTCCAATGATAGGTGGCGGCTAATTATGGCATAATTGTGCAATTTGAATATTTGCAAAAATTTCTTTTAAAAAACTTTACAAATCGCGCTCAAATAACCACTAGCTGCGCAATAGCCAGGCAAAAAACACCCCAAGAATTGCCAAAACCAATCCTGAAGTGCGCAAATGCGCTGTTGGGGTCGCCAGAATAGCGATCATCATCTTCTTCATGCCATTCGGAAACAATGTATAGAGCGCGCCTTCGATAAAAAGCACCAAAGCCCCCGCTAAAAGCAAATCATCCAGCACAGCCAATTCCTTTGAAGAGAAACAAAAAGGCCTGCAAGGAACACCTTGCAGGCCTGATTTAAAGACCAGAAACCTTAGTTTCCAGCTTTACCTTGTGATCCGAAATACCGGAAGAAATCTGAGTCCGGTGACAAGATCATGGTTGTGTCATCATCAGAGATCGCTTCACGGTAGGCCTGCATAGAACGGTAGAATGCGAAGAAATCTGGATCTTGTCCAAATGCTGCGGCAAAAATACGGTTCTTTTCCGCATCACCTGTACCACGAAGAATTTCAGCATCCTTCTTTGCGTTCGCAATCAGAACAGTCCGTTCACGTTCAGCATTCGCGCGGATACGCTGAGCAATTTCGGCACCTTCCGCACGAAGCTGTTTGGCTTCCTGCTCACGTTCGGTCCGCATGCGGTCAAAAACTTTCTGACTGTTTTCGTTAGGTAGGTCAGCACGTACGATACGAACATCCACCACCTGAAGACCGCGGCGTTCGACTTCAACATTTACCTGATTCTTAATTTCATCCATCAGCCGTGAGCGTTCGCCAGACACGATATCCGTCAAGATCTGTGTTGCCAACACCTGACGCACACGGGAGCTTAGCAAAGTACCGATACGGGATGAAGCAACGCGCAAGTCACCGAATGATTGATAGAACAACAACGGATCAGAAATACGGAATCTGGAAAAAGCGTCGACAAGAAGACGTTTCTGATCTTTTGTCACCACTTCGCTACGTGATGCATTCACGGCCAAAACACGCTTTTCAACAAAAATCACATTTTGTACAAATGGAATTTTATACTGAAGCCCAGGTTCCGTAATAATCTTATCAACTTTACCAAAGCGCATTACCATCGCCTGTTGGCGTTCGTCGACAGTGAACAGAGAACTGGCACCGACAATACCAAGAGCCACAACGATGATGGCGAGAATAATGCTAATAGTCTTACCCATTATTTCGCTCCCTTATTTTGCAACTCGTTTAAAGGCAGGTACGGGACAACGCCTTGACCACCACCCGTTTGGCTATCGATAATGACTTTATTTTTACCTTTCAGAACCTCTTGAAGAGTTTCCAGATAAATACGTTGACGTGTCACTTCTGGGGCTTTGCGATATTCTTCATAGATAGAAATAAAGCGGGCGGCATCACCTTCTGCTTCCGCGATCACCTGTTGACGGTAACCTTCAGCTTCCTGACGCATTTTTTCAGCTTCACCACGGGCACGTGGAACAATGTCATTGGCATAAGCCAACGCTTCGTTCTGTGCACGCTCTTTGTCGGCCACAGCCGCCTGAACATCACGGAACGCGTCGATAACTTGTGGTGGTGGATCAGAATCTTCTAGTTTCACTTCTGAAATCTCGACACCCAAACCATAGACATCAACAATCTTCTGCAGTTTTTCCTGAACTTCAAGTTCGATAGCGGAACGACCATCAGTAATCGCATATCTAAGATCAGCACGGCCAATAACTTCACGCATGGCACTTTCTGCAACTGCTTTGATGGTCAATTCCTGTTGTGCAACATTAAACAGGAACTCACTAGCATCGCTGATGACCCAAAGAACCGTGAAGCCGATATTGATGATATTTTCATCACCTGTCAGCATCAGGCTTTCTGATGTTACAGTGCTGCTTCCGCTCGCGTTCTTGCGGAAACCAATTTCGATCTTGTTCACCTTCGTTACGTTCGGTGTCAAAACCGTTTCGATCGGGTATGGCAAGTGATAGTTCAAACCAGGTTTGGTAAGAGCCACTTTTTCGCCAAAGCGAAGAACAACACCTTGCTGGTTTGCTTCAACAGTATAGAATCCACTCGCGAGCCAGCCTGCAATTACAAGAAACAGGATAACAAGGATACCAAAGGCTCCACCGCCACCTCCTGGCAACGTGTCCCTTAATTTGTCCTGACCTTTCTTGATAATGTCTTCAAGGTTGGGAGGCTGCTGACCACTTGGTCCCTGCCCCCAAGGCCCGCGGTTCCCACCGCCTCCACCTTGCCAACCTCCACCATTACCACCTTGATTATTCCAAGGCATGGGATAACCTCTCCTCTGTTTTTCGCAGCACAATTGCTAACTCGTGTTACAAGGGTTATATGACACCCAGATAAATTGTGCAATGTAGGCACATTGCATTCTGTACCCATTTGATGATGAATACTGGAGTTTTCAAGTATGGCCGGCCTTTCGGAGCAAACAATCCTCGAACTTCTGTCCAAAATTCAGGATAAAAAGCGGGGTAAGGACATCGTCTCCCTTGGAATGGTCCAAGGATTGATCATAAAAGATGGCAATGTTGCTTTTGCACTGGCCATTGATCCTGCTGAAGCGGGTGAAATGGAAGTCCTTCGAAAAGAAACAGAACAGGCTGTGTTTGGAATGGATGGTGTTAAGTCGGTCAGTGTTGTTCTCACCGCCGAAAAACAAGGTGCTCAAACGACTGCACCACATGCTCCGCAACAACCGCAGCAAAAACCTGAAGTTCCTGGTGTGGCTTCCATCGTCGCAGTCGCCTCAGGCAAAGGCGGCGTGGGTAAGTCAACATGCTCTGTCAATCTGGCGCTCGGACTTGCTGCGCAAGGTCTTAATGTAGGGATTCTGGACGCTGATATTTATGGACCTTCCCTGCCTCGTATGCTGGGACTTTCCGGCAAACCCGACACCAAAGATGGCAAGAAACTCATCCCAATGGAAAAATGGGGTCTTAAAGTTATGTCCATGGGTTTCCTTGTAGAAGAAGACACACCCATGATTTGGCGTGGTCCGATGGTTATGAGCGCCTTACAACAAATGATCTTTGATGTAGAATGGGGGCAACTGGATGTTCTGGTCGTTGACATGCCGCCGGGCACTGGTGATGCGCAACTTACCATGGCACAACGGGTTCCTCTTACGGGATCTGTGATTGTCTCTACTCCTCAGGACATAGCTCTACTTGATGCCCGCAAAGGTCTCAATATGTTCCGTAAAACAGAAGTCCCTGTTTTCGGCATCATCGAAAATATGAGTTATTTCCTCTGCCCATCCTGCGGGGAGCGAAGCGATATTTTTGGTCATGGTGGCGCTGAAGAAACTGCCAAAGAGCTCGGCATTGATTTCCTCGGTGCGGTTCCCCTTCATATGGAAATCCGAGAAACTTCTGATGCAGGCACTCCAATCACCGCGACAAAACCGGATGGAGAGCATGCAAGTATCTACAAACAGCTTGCGGAGAAAATTCAGGATAAAATTGAAGCTGAGCTTGCCCAATCGGGCCCTGCCTTTGTGATTGAATAAACCGATAAGATCAGGGCGCCCCGTTTCTAATTTTCAAACGGGGCGTCTTTATAATGCGTTTTCATCACATCTTCGCGGAGCAGATATTTCCCGTCAAACATCCCTGCATCAGCAAGGTTTTTGAAAGCATGATTGAATTTTTCTAGAAGATCAGCCCTCGAATTATTGACCCAAAGAACAATTGGCTTGGTCACAAGCGGGGTGAAGGACAGTTTTCTATTGTTTCCCATGCGGTCCATGTACCACCTGAAATCATCAGATCCCCAAAGATTTGGCACACGACCTTTCAAAAACATGGAAACTGCCGTTTTGATATCTTTCGCCTTCGACAGGCGAATTTTATTTTCTTTAGCATTCTGATCCAGATTAGGCATAAAGAGATAAGGGGATTTCATACCGTTTACGACCAAGAGATGCTGATCGAACATATCTTCTTCTTTGCTTGGGGACTCCCGATAAGGGACGTAACTATAGACGCCGGCAGACCAGGGGGAGAACCATTTACTCGCCGTACAGCAATCCTTTAATTGTCCAAAGTCCAAAGTAATAAGTGCATCCGCCACCCCTTTCCTCACCATCTGATAGGCTCTGGACAACGGGACAACCTGCACCTCACACATGATCTCAGCATTTTCGCAGATAGCCAACACCGTTTCTCCAACTGTGCCAGAAAAACTCCCATCTTCTGCTATATGTAAAAGAGGTGGAATTGAGAAAGACGCCACCTTCAAAACTGGCCAGGTGGATGTATCTTTGGCCTGAGATACGGGTATGCCGAGGAAAAAAGCGAATGCGATAAACAATATTGAACAGGTTCGAGTTATGTATTTTATTGACAGTATGGGCATAACTAAAACTCTCTACAAAATGAGCAAACCCCCTATCCTCAAAGTTTATATACAAATTTACTAATTTTATTTTAAAGAAAAAAAAGGCCGGCATAAATACCGGCCTCTCCTTTAATTAGCCAAATGTTTTACGCCTCTGAAACACGGGTCATACCGAGGGCTGCCTGAGCAGCCGCAAGACGTGCAATCGGCACACGGTACGGAGAACAGGACACGTAATCCAGCCCAATTGTTTCACAGAAATCGATACTGGATGGGTCGCCGCCATGCTCACCGCAGATACCAAGTTTGATATCTTCACGTGTCACACGGCCACGTTCCGCAGCCAGTTTTACGAGCTCACCAACACCGTCTCGGTCCAAGGAGACAAACGGATCAGTGTCGTAAATACCTTGTGTAATATAGTCTTCAAGGAAAGACCCTGAATCGTCACGGCTGATACCGTAGGTTGTCTGAGTCAGGTCATTCGTCCCAAATGAGAAGAATTCAGCCTGATTGGCAATCTGCCCTGCCTGCAAGGCTGCACGTGGAAGCTCAATCATTGTACCAATAAGGTATTCCACAGAGGCACCGCTCTCTTCTTCGATTGTAGCTGCAACCGCCTCAATCTTCCCTTTCAGAATTTCCAGTTCTTTCTCTGTTGCAACAAGCGGGATCATGATCTCCGGGATCACAGTCTCTCCAAGCTCTTTACTCACTTCTGCGGCGGCTTCCAAAATGGCACGTGCCTGCATTTCATATATTTCCGGATAAGAAATACCTAATCGACAACCACGGTGTCCCAACATCGGATTAAACTCATGCAGTTGAAGTGCACGGTGACGAAGTTTTTTAGCATCCGCACCCAAGGCTTTAGCCAGGTCGTCAATTTCTTCATCAGTTTTTGGCAGGAATTCATGAAGTGGTGGATCCAGTAGACGAACTGTTACTGGCAGACCAGACATAATACGGAACAGCTCCACAAAATCTGCTTTCTGCACTGGCAGAAGTTTCGCTAAAGCCTCTTCCCGCTCATCCAGTGTATCTGCGAGGATCATCTGGCGAACAGCAACGATGCGGTCTGCGTCAAAAAACATGTGTTCTGTCCGGCAAAGACCAATGCCTTCCGCACCAAATTTACGGGCTGTTTCTGCATCAAGTGGTGTTTCCGCATTTGTACGGACACGAAGACGGCGAATTTCGTCCGCCCATGCCATCAAAGTACCGAATGTACCTGAAAGCTCTGGCAGGATCATATCAACAGATCCCAGCATGACTTCACCAGTACCGCCGTCAATTGTAATAATGTCACCCTTATTGAAGGTCTGACCAAGAACGGACATGGTCTCTTCGCGGTAATCAATGTTGATGGAACCAGCACCGGACACACAGGCACGGCCCATGCCACGGGCAACCACAGCAGCGTGTGAAGTCATACCACCACGGCTGGTTAGAATACCTTTTGCGGCGTGCATGCCATGAATATCTTCAGGACTGGTTTCAATCCGAACCAAAATAACTGATTTGCCTTCCGCAGCCAGTTTCTCGGCTTCATCACTGTTGAAAACAATTTCACCTGATGCAGCACCCGGGGATGCTGGCAAACCACGCGCGATAATGTTTCTTTCAGCATCTGGATCAAGTGTAGGGTGTAATAGCTGGTCCAGTGAAGAAGGCTCAATACGCTCAATTGCTTCTTCGCGGGTAATCATCCCCTCTTCCACCATGTCCACTGCGATCTTCAAGGCCGCTTTCGCTGTACGTTTACCTGAACGGGTTTGAAGCATCCAGAGCTTGCCCTGCTGGACAGTAAATTCAATGTCCTGCATATCGCGGTAGTGATCTTCCAGTTTGTGGTAAACCTCAACAAGCTGTGTAAAGACGGATGGGAACAACTCTTCCATGGAAGGTGCATCATCGCCTGCTTCTTCGCGCGCTTCCTTCGTCAGGTTCTGTGGGGTACGGATACCGGCCACAACATCTTCACCCTGCGCGTTTACAAGGAATTCACCGTAGAAGCGTTTTTCGCCAGTCGATGGGTTACGGGTAAAGGCAACACCAGTTGCACTATCATCGCCCATATTGCCAAACACCATGGCCTGAACATTAACGGCTGTACCCCATTCAGCAGGAATATCATGTAGACGGCGATATTTAATCGCACGTTGGTTCATCCAGGAACCAAACACAGCGGTAATAGCACCCCAAAGCTGATCATTTACATCTTGCGGGAACGGACGGCCCAGCTCTTCCTGAACTTTGGCTTTATACTGACCCACCAGATTTTCCCAATCATCTGCGGAAAGGTCCGTATCCAGAATGTAGCCATTTTCTTCTTTCAGAATTTCCAGCAATTCTTCAAAGTGGTGATGTTCAACACCCAACACAACATCTGAATACATCTGGATAAAACGACGGTAGCTGTCGTATGCAAAGCGTTTATCGCCAGATTGTACAGCAAGTCCAGCGACTGTGTCGTCGTTCAGACCAAGGTTCAAAACCGTGTCCATCATCCCCGGCATTGAAGCGCGAGCACCGGAACGAACAGAAACAAGAAGAGGTTGCTCTTTGTCACCAAAACGACCACCAACTGAATCTTCGATTTTATCTACCGCCGCTGATACTTGATCCGCCAGATCTTCTGGATACTTCTCATCATTATCGTAATAGGCAGTACAAACTTCCGTTGAAATGGTAAAGCCCGAAGGAACCGGCAAGCCCAGATTACTCATCTCGGCGAGGTTGGCACCTTTACCGCCGAGCAGGTTTCTCATATCAGCCTGTCCGTCTGCGGTTCCATCTCCAAAGGAATAAACCCACTTCGTCATCGTTCCGTTCACTTTCACTTGCTAGTAATTATTAGCCTTCGATTTTCGAAAGGTCCGCCAATTGGTCGAGCGCATTACGAATGCTCGACAACAGGCGAAGTCTGTTCACGCGGACGTTCGCATCATCCGCGTTCACAATCACATCATCAAAGAAGTCATCAACTGGTTTACGCAAAGTTGCCGCTGCTTTAAACGCAACATCAAATTCGTCATTCCCAAGTGCAGCGCCAAGCATAGGCAGTACTTCTTCAATACGATTAAATAGGGCAGTTTCCTGACTTTCCGCCATTAACGCGGCATCAGGCTGCTGATCATATGAGGCGTCATCCTTCTTCTCTTCGATTCGAAGAATGTTCGCCGCACGGCGATACGCCACCAAAAGGTTCGCACCATCATCTGAGTCCAAAAATGATGAAAGCGCATCCACCTGTGCCATCAGACGGACTAGATCGCTGGTTCCACCAAGTGCAAAGATTGCCGCCACATAATCGTGACGTACATTTTTTTCTTTCAGGTGAACCTTCAGGCGATCTGCAAAGAAATCAAGAAGCTCTTCAGCATTCAATTTCTCATCAATGATCTGCAATTCATCTGCTGTTTTGAAAATCTTTACAAGCGGCAGGCGCAATCCATTCTCAAGAACCAGACGGATAACACCCAACGCCGCACGGCGAAGCGCGTATGGATCCTTTGAACCTGTTGGTTTCTCATCCATTGCGAAGAAACCAACAAGCGTGTCGATCTTATCCGCCAAGGCAACCACAACACTTACTGGATCGGATGGGCACGTATCACTTGGCCCAAGCGGGGAGTAATGTTCCTGCAATGCTTTTGCGACGGATGGTTTTTCACCATCATGTTCCGCATAATAGCGGCCCATCAAACCCTGAAGGTCAGCAAACTCACCAACCATTTCCGTGGTCAGGTCAGCCTTACACAGCAGCGCTGCGCGTTTGCAATCCTCTACATCCGCACCGGCTACAAATGGCGCAATTGCTTCACTCAAAGCCACAATACGAGAGATCTTTTCCCGAACCGTTCCAAGGCGTGCGTGGAACACCACTTTATCAAGTGGGTCAAGACGATCTTCAAGGCGACCTTTACGGTCCTGATCCCAGAAAAATTTCGCATCGGATAAACGCGCGCTTAACACACGCTCATTACCGGCAGTGATTTTCTTGCCACCATCTTCAGCCCGCAAGTTAGCAACCGTAATAAAATACGGCGCCATTTTCCCGCTATCATCTGAAAGAGAGAAATACTTCTGATGACTACGCATCGCTGAAATAAGAGCTTCTTGTGGTACATCCATGAATTGCGGATCTACGCGCCCGATCAGACTTTCCGGCCATTCAACAAGACCGGCCACCTCTGCAAGCAGTCCCTGATCTTCGATGAGTTTAACGTCTTCAGACGCGGCAAGGCGTTCTGCATCTTTGGCGATGATGGATTTTCGCTCATCATGCTCAAGCACCACAAAGGCACTACGAAGTTTTGCTTTGTAATCGTCAAATCCTGTAACCGTGATGGCATCAGGTGCCATAAAGCGGTGACCAAATGTCTGATTGGAAGAGGTTAAGTGCTCCCAACTAAATGGCAGTGTCTCTCCGTCAAACAGGCACAGAATGGAATGCAAAGGCCGCACCCAACGTGCTGTATGGTCTGACCATTTCATTGGCTTTGGCCAAGGCAGGTTAGAGAGCGCCGCTGGCAGGATTTCAGCCAACACATCAGCCGTCTTTCCGCCTTTTGTTTCAATCACTGCGTAATAGAACGCGCCTTTTGGTGTTTCACGTTCTTCTAGTTGTTCTTGAGTGAGACCAGTGGAGCGCAGAAAACCTTCCAGCGCCTTTTCTGGTGCCCCAACACGTGGACCGCGGCGTTCTTCAGATTTATCAGGTTGCGCAACGGAAAGGTCATTGATCACCAGTGTCAAACGGCGCGGTGTGGAATGAGACGCTACTGCTCCAAATTCCAGACCTTTATCTTTCAGCGCTGATGTCACAAGACGTGCCAGATCATCAGCGGCTTTCACCTGCATCCGCGCAGGGATCTCTTCAGAGAAAAGCTCAAGCAGAAATTCAGCCATTATGCTTCCTCCTCATTCAGATGTCCGCGATTGCGCAACCACTGTTCGGCACAACCTTTGGCAAGCGCACGCACACGGCCAATATAGGCCGCACGTTCTGTCACACTGATAACGCCCCGCGCATCAAGCAAGTTGAATACATGGCTTGCTTTCATGCATTGGTCATAGGCTGGCAATGCCAAGCCAGCTTCCAAAACTTGTTGGCACTGTTTTTCGGCATCTGCAAAATGGCGGAACAGAATTTCCGGATCAGAATGCTCAAAGTTGTAGGCGGACATTTCCTGCTCGTTTTGCAAGAACACATCCCCGTAAGTCACACCCTCATTGTTCCACTTGAGGTCATACATACGATCCACACCTTGCACATACATGGCAAGACGCTCCAGTCCATATGTCAGCTCGCCAGATACGGGAGAGCAGTCAAAACCACCAACTTGCTGGAAGTAAGTGAACTGGCTGACTTCCATGCCGTCACACCAGACTTCCCAACCAAGACCCCACGCCCCCAGTGTTGGGCTTTCCCAGTCATCTTCCACAAAGCGGATATCATGGTTCTTTGGGTCGATACCCAGCGCATAAAGGCTTTGAAGATACAAATCCTGAATATTATCAGGTGACGGCTTCATAATGACCTGAAACTGGTAATAGTGCTGACCACGGTTCGGGTTTTCACCATAGCGACCATCGGTTGGACGGCGGGAAGGCTGCACATAGGCCGCATTCCATGGCTCAGGACCTAACGCACGTAAAGTTGTCGCAGGGTGAAATGTACCCGCGCCGACTTCCATGTCATAAGGCTGAAGAATAACGCATCCCTGATCTGCCCAGAAATGCTGCAAAGTCAGGATCAAGTCCTGAAAGGAGTTAGATGCCACCGGGGCCGAACTAGTCGACATTGAAGCTGACCATATGTTTTTTGTTAAAGCTAGTGCGCTGCAACATAATGGTCACGAAACGGTGGGTCAACAAAGCAAAGGCTGCTTTTCTAAATCATTTCTCACAAACATGATCTTCAATCGCGGCAACATAGGTCCCGCAGTCAGGGCATTTTTGCAGTTCTGTCGTCTGATCGGTCGTTTTTTCCTGCTTATTCGCGGAGATTTCACCGCTTTCGTCTTTTTTGCGAAATTGGCGGGCGATAATAAATACCGCTCCGACAACAACTGCCAATAATATGATTTTCAAAGGTGAGAGCATTTTACCCGCCTAGTCTTGCTATCAGAACGAATCAGAGGCCAAATCGTTGCCAACTTGCTTCTTCGCGAATCCCACCAATAGCCGCACCAACCGCAACACCTGGAAGAGATTGACTACCAAGGCCAAGAGTTTTCTGGATCCAACTCTTGCGGCCTTCATGAAGTTCAAGCTTCACGTCTTCACCGTATTTTTCGCGCATGAAAGATCTCATATCCGCAATACCATCAATCAGACCAAGCTCTTCCGCTTTCTTGCCTGTCCAAACGTCCCCTGAGAAGAGCTCTTTATCTTTGCGTTTTTTGAGGCGCTCACCACGGCGCTCTTTCACGTAACCCTTGAAGTTTTCATGAATTTCGGTTTGAACTTTCTTCAACCACTCAATGTCATCTTCTTTTTCCGGACTAAATGGATCAAGTTTGGATTTATTGTCGCCTGCCGCATAAATGCGCCGCTCCACCCCAAGCTTCTCCATCGCACCTGTAAAGCCAAAACCCGCTGAGATCACACCGATAGAGCCAACAATTGAGTTCTGATCTGCGTAGATCTCATCGGCACAAAGGCCGAGCCAATACCCACCGGACGCCATCACATCTTCGGCAAAAGCGTATACGGGAACTTCCTTCTCATCCGCCAACTGACGAATACGCTTCGCAATTAAGGCTGACTGAACCGGTGATCCGCCAGGTGAGTTGATTGACAAGGCAATCGCAGAAAGGTTCTTTGTTTCGAACGCCTCCTTAATAATCCCGGCAACTCCCATCAGGTTCAGATGTTCGCCGCGCAACTTCCCTCCCCCAGGTGCAATCACACCGTGAAGAGCAATAACAGCAACCACTGGATCTTTTTTCATCCAGCGCTTTAAAGGTGTTTTTTCAAGAAGAGATTTTATTTTCATGTATCTAAAAGTAATCGCTGATTTTAAAGGCGCAAGCCTTATTTGTAGATGTCTTCCAAACCGATACCTTCACGAAGTATTCGCTCACTTATTTCAGTGGGCTGCCCGTTCTTTTCATGGAGCACAAGGCCAGGAAGAATAATGTTTCCACTCTTATCTTCTTTGACGCCCTGGACGATAACCCGTTTGGCAGGTGTTTCCTTATTTGGCCACAACGGAATAACCGTCAACCTGCCGCACTGGCTTTCCAAGGTTTTCAATATATCTGTTAGGCGGTCGGTTCTATGGATAACTGAAATTTGCCCTCTGGGCTTTAACCGGGCGACACAGAATTTAAGCCAACTCTCAAGGTCAACCGCCCCTTCCACATGGGCTGTCGCTTTAATTTGATCAGGAGAAGATTGCGCTTTTCCATCCGCATAAAAGGGAGGGTTCGTTACAACATGATCAAAAACATCGTTCAAGAAAGGGCGATCATTTGGTCCTTCCATGCCATTGAATGCTGTACGATCTCCAATATCCACATTCAGAATATGAAAATCCTCGGCACAGTTATTTGCACGGGCATTTTCCAACGCCTGATCTGCCAGCACCTTCTGACATTCGATTCCATAAATACTGGCTTTTGGCATTCGATGTTTAATACAGATGCCAACAGTCCCAACACCTGTCCCCACATCCAATACCGAGACCTTAGCACTTCGGTTGACAGACGCGGCTAATAGGACAGCGTCTGATCCAGCACGAAACCCTTTTTTGGGTTGCCTAATTTGAATTTTGCCATCCAAAAACTTATCGTTGGTCCACTCCATAGGGTTATTCTTTTACCTCACCCGGCGCTAAATCCTCTACAATCACTTTTGCGCGCTCAAGATCTTCTTCTGCGACAACGACCCGACGCTGGATGGCACCAATACTGCCCTCCAGTATGGATGTATGCTCATCCAGAATAACGGCATCGATTCCCTCATCCTTCAGAACAGCTACCAGATAGGAAATCAAAACCGGATCATTTGCACGAATTAGCTCTTTCAAGGCTTAAACCCCCGTTGAATTTGCGTGAATTAAATTATAATTCAGGGTAAAGCTCAAGGATTAGTACTGTAGCTTGACCCTGCGGCATGTTCAGCTATGCTCTCGGCGGTTTTGCCTTAAGGCGTTTTAGGAAGTGTGAGGCGGTTTTGGAACTTTCACCAAATCTGGACAAAAACAGTAACAAATCCCAATTGAATGCGTCCTTGACGCCTTTGATGGACATTGTTGCCGATGATCTGAAAGATACGAACCAGATCATTCTGGATCGAATGCACAGCGACGTGGAACTGATCCCAGTTCTTGCCCGCCATTTGATTGCTGCAGGTGGCAAACGTCTACGCCCTGTTCTCACTCTTGGAGCTGCAAAACTCTGTGGTTATGAAGGTGATCGCGCGAAGAAGCTCGCGGCCTGCGTTGAATTTATTCATACCGCCACCCTTCTTCATGATGATGTTGTCGATGAAAGTGATCTTCGCCGCGGTAACGAAACTGCAAATGCCGTTTGGGGGAACCAGGCCAGCGTTCTGGTTGGGGACTTCCTTTTTAGCCGCTCCTTCCAATTGATGGTCGAAGATGGTTCACTGGAAGTTCTCCGTGTTCTGTCCAACGCATCAGCTGTCATTGCAGAGGGTGAAGTTCTGCAATTGATGAATGTCGGTGATATCAATGTTACCGAAGAAAGCTATTTCGAGGTTATCGCAGCCAAAACCGCTGCGCTTTTTGCTGCAGCAACTCGTGTTGGCGCCGTTGTCGCAAACCGGCCTGAAAATGAGGTTGATGCTTTGGAAGAGTTTGGCATGAACCTTGGCATCGCGTTTCAGCTTATCGATGATGCACTTGATTATTCTGCTGAACAGCAATCCTTGGGAAAAACCATTGGAGATGACTTCCGTGAAGGCAAAGTCACTATGCCTGTTCTTCTGGCCTACCGTGCCGGCGATGAAGAAGAAAAAGCGTTCTGGACCCGCGTGATTGAACAAGAACAAAATGACGGTGACTTGGATGAAGCAATGCGCCTCATAGAAAAACACCAAACCATCCGAGGTACTTTTGACACCGCACTGAAATATGGTGACATGGCGAAAGCGAACTTGGGATTGTTTGCTGATGGACCTGAAAAAGCGGCTCTTATCAGCGCTGTCGATTTTGCAATTGAGCGAGCTTACTAAAATTGTCGAGCATGTGACATTCATCTGGCTCTCATGTAATTTTTTCGCCCGACTACCGTTATAATTCTGGATGTTTCCCCTTCAAGCGTTAGGTAGATATAATACCTCTATCTGTGTTTTGGTATTCAAGGGCGATATCCATGATTAAGTCAGGCTGTTTGAGGATCGGTATTCTCGGGATCTTATTTTGCTTCGCCTCGCCAGCCTTCACCCAAGAATCAACACCTGTTCTCCAGACGATTGGGCAAGAGCCATATAGCTATCTAGTCGATGACAATAGATATGAAGGCTATCACTATGAAATCGCCAACAGCATTTTGAAACAGGCCGGGTACAAGGTTACCGCAGAACCACCCCCCCTTAAACGCCTCATTCATAATCTTAAAGAAGGTCATTCTGATTGCATTCTGGCTGCCAACTCGCCTTTTGCAAGAAAGCACTTCATAGCTGTCGAAGAGATTGGGCACAATTTGCAGGTCGGCATTTTGCCGCGTGAAGGGATAAACCCTTCAGAATATGAAGACTTGCAGGGGCTGGCAATTGCGGTTCCACAAGGCATGACCATCGGAGAGCCGTTTGACAGCGACACGTCGCTCATTAAAGTTTCCACTCCCGACTATAATCAAAGCTCTTTAATGCTAAAGCACAATAGGATTGACGCAATTATGGGGGCACTGGAAAGCATCCGCTTCAGCGCCTATAAAGTTCTTCCAAACGAACAACCGAGATATGGCACTCCATTGATAATACAATCCCTTCCTGTCGCGCTGATATGCAACAAGGACAAAATAGACACTGAGATTGTCAAACGGCTGAAGACCGCCACTCAGGAACTCAAAGCCAATGGCACAATTGAAAAGATTATTTCAAACTTCTTTGCCAATTTATTTGCTAGCTAACCGAGCATATGAGCTTTGGCAGCACCACCCAGAAGTAACACGCCGCCTAATTTAGTTAACTTTCATGTTACTTTTTGTCATTATACTAACAAGTTATAGTCAAGACTGACTTTGAATAGTCAGATATTTGTATTGGATAACAGCAATGTTTCGCTGCTTTGCCATGTTAATCTTACTATCAATTACCATGCCACTGCAGGCTTTTGCTGCGCCAGTGTGCAGCAGCATGAAGATTGCCTATTCCGAAAATTGGTATCCCCTTTCCTATGACACGCAGTCCTCAAAAGCGCTGGGAATTGCCCTTGATATTCACCGAAGCATTTTGAAAAAACTCAAAATTCAAGCTGAATTTCTGAGCGAGATACCTTGGAAACGACAATTATCAATGGTGCAAGATGGTGCGATTGATGCAATAGCGACCCTCAATTACAACGAAGACCGAGCAAGGACATACATTCTAACGGCTCCCATTCATCAGTTTAAGGTCCGCGCCTTCGCGAAAAAAGGAAAGGGCACAACTTTTGAAAATGTCAGTGATTTAAAAAATTTCCGCATCGCCTATTCAAGAGGCTCAAGTTATGGGAGGGTATTTAACGAACTCGCCGCTAACAGCCCCCTAATTCAACCCATAAACGGTACCAAAAAAATTATTGAACTATTGATTGCTGATCGCGTTGACTTCATTGTTCTTCCCCATCACTTGGGCGAGAAACTTATCGTGGACGCCGGGTATCAGAATGCGATTGAAGCAACGGGACCTGTGATATTTTATCAAAATGTCCACATGGCAATTTCCAAGAAATCACAGTGCTCAGATATCGTTGACAGTTATAACGAGGCATTAAAGGAAATAAGACAGCAGAAGGATATTTCTGGCTGATTAATAAATACTGTGCCCGAGGTACTTATCCTTGATCTTCCAGAGCAAGTCTCGATTTTGAGGTTTGGCAAATTCACCATCTAGCAACGCCAGAAACTCAGCCCCCCAAGAGACATTTGGATTCACCGCCAGAAAGAATGGTTTAGGACTCTGGCACCCGTTAATTCGGTAGCGAGCAGCGATATCAGTTCCTTTTTGATTATTTTGCTCAAGTTCCAAATACCATTTCACAATATTGATATCTTCCACAAGTGTATCAATGCGCCCCGCATTAAGAAGCTTCATTAAACGAACCAACCCTTCACTACCGGCCACACTTATCAAATGGCTTTTATTCTCAGGCTGGGAAATATACGTATCAGTGGGCTCTCCATAACCATAATTTGCAACATAGCCTAACTTGCCATTGAACGATCTCAAAGAGGAAGGACCGTCGTAATTCCAATTGTTCTGCGACAAAGAAATATAACATACCTGATATGTATCAATTGGAATTTTTGTCATTCTAAAATCAGGCGCTTCGGAGTAAACAGCGGTTAGAAGGCCGCTTATGTCATTATCATTTCGCGCCACTTCGATCGCCCTACTCCAAGGGTAAGAGCTTACGACCAGTTCAATACCATGTTTCCCTAATATAGTTTCAAGATATTCATGGACTATGCCTTTTACGCCGCCCTCATCACAGGCATACGGACACCAGTCTGTTGTTGCAAGTGCTACAGTCTTAGGGATATCGGCATTAACTGGCCGGGCCAAAAGAAGGCCAAATCCTAATAAACCAAGCATCTTTAAATACATAAAAATATGCGCCCTATTAAGTTATAATTTATTAATATATATCGATAAAACAATTTTGGAAATGTATCTTCTTTTGCAGCTTGTTAACCATATCTCTGATATGACAAAGAGAAGAACGAAAAACTTCGGCAGGCGCTAAAATATGAGATTATTACTTGTTGATCTTCACAGCAATGCATGTATGGCAAAGCTGCCTTCAAGACTGAAGTTCCTGGATGTCGAGTGTTTTGCTTTTGGCGAAAATGAAACCCTTTTGATGAAAAGCGGTTTGATTAAGCAAAAATATGGTGCGAAAAGGACCAACGGCAAAATGACTGAAAGAAGTTTTATGTCATCTTTGATTTTTGCCATCGACCATTGCAATCCTGATTTTATGGTGACCAATGACGAATTTATCATTCATTCACTCATGAAAATGAGCGCGAATTACAAATCCTCTGAAAAGGCACATCCTGATCCAATAAAAAAATTTATAAAACTTATTGATCGATCTTTTTTCGAAGATGTGAACGATGCTTTGCGGCCAAATTCCCTGGAAAAAGCAGAAGCCGCAGGTTTTCCAGTCCCACAGTTCGAGACAATTCAGAGCTCAGAAGCTTTGAATACCAGCCTCCAAACGACCCCTCGTCCCTTTTTTCTGAAAGAAAGCCTCTCAATCGGAAGGCAAGGCGTTTTGTATATTGAGGAAAGCACAAAGGATCTCTGGGTACGAAGCGCACTTGAGGCGGCAACTGCGCCTTCTCCGTCTCACCCATATGTGGCCCAGCAACCTGCGGATGGCACTGAAATGACGATTTCTTTCGCAGCCTATCAGGGACGATTGCTCGGCTACACCGTCGCCAAACCCCTAAAAACAATATTTAAAGGCGGACCGAGCACAGTGATCGAAGGCCAATATCGCCCTCAATGGCAGAAGGTAATTTCCAATTTTGTAACATTAACCGGTTATAATGGATTTGGCGGATTTGACGTAATCGATAGAGGAAAAGGTCTTCCTCAAGTCATCGAAGCAAATATGCGGCTCACCCATACGGTTCCATGTGCCCATAAACTTGGATCAAACCTTTTGGAATTATTCGTTAGTGCGGCAAAGGGAGAGATGCCTGAAGACGCTGAAGCTGTCCACAAAAAACATAAGCAGGCCTTTGCACTTTACCCTGAAGAACTTATGCGAGACATGGATAGCCCCCTGTTAGATGAACTCCCCCTGGACGGGCCTTGGTCTGACCCCAGGATTATTCGGCATATGACCCAATATATTCGAAATGATGTTCGCTATCCGTCAAATGACCTCGAAAGCAGATTTAACCAAAAACTGAGAAAGTAGAAAGATGCTCTTCAACAGTTTCCTGAACATAGGCCGAATTGCCACCACTGAAGACGGCAAATTTATTAAAGCCACAGAACTGCTCAACCGTATTCAAGACCGAAAAGGGCAGTTTGAAAAGGTTATGAAAGCCGGTGACATTGTTATGATATGTCACGGGGGTAGTGCTGAATTTGTGGTTGATTTACTGGCAAGCTGGTCGCTGGGGGCTGCGGCAGCTTGTGTAAATCCCGCTGCAACCGAAAATGAAATCAATAATCTGGTAGATTTTATCGAGCCCAGCCTGCTCATTCGGGATAGTGAAAACACTCCGGAGATATTGAAAGAAAGTAACGTAGCCTATCCTGCGTCTTTCAACCTCGACAACCCCGCTTTGTATCTATTTACGTCAGGAACTACAGGAACCCCAAAGGGGGTAGAGCATTCGTTTAGATCCCTACTCGCGCGATTTACGCTTAACCAAACTTATATTGGAAAAGAAAACTTTGAGCGCACGCTTTGTGCCCTTCCAACCCATTTTGGTCATGGATTAATTGGCAATCTATTAACCCCTCTTCTTGTGGGAGGCGATGTCGTCCTGCTCAGCGACAAATCTCCAATGGGATTGTCAAAACTGGGACAAATAATTGACGACTTTGACATCAATTTCCTGAGTTCCGTTCCTTCATTTTGGAAAATGGCGCTTCGCCTCTCCAAGCCTCCCCAAAAGGGCACCCTAAAAAGACTTCATGTCGGCTCTGCTCCTTTGTCCCTGGAACTCTGGCAAGAAATTGCTACCTGGGCCGGGACCGATAACGTCTACAACATGTATGGGATTACAGAAACCGCAAACTGGATTGGCGGCACATCGCTTCAAGAAGGCGCGGATGCTGATGGTCTTATTGGATCAGTGTGGGGTGGCAGCGCTTTGGTAAAAAATACTGAAAATGGCGAAATTTCAAAATCAGGTACCGGTGAACTCCTGATACAGAGTCCCTCCTTGATGAACGGTTATTTTAAACAACCTGAGTTAACCGCAGACGTCCTGAAAGAAGGATGGTTTCACACAGGTGATATTGGACAAATTGAAGAGGATGGGAGCATCAGGATTACCGGCCGCCAAAAATCCGAGATCAATAAAGCGGGCATGAAAATTCTTCCTGAGGAAATTGATCTGCTGCTTGAAAAGCACGAAAACATTCAGGAGGTGTGCACTTTTGGCCTGCCCGACCCAATAAGTGGCGAGCGTGTTGCCGCTGCAGTTGTAACCGATGGCTCTGAACTGAACGGCGCGACCTTATCAAAATGGATGACCCCCCTCATTCGCAAAGATGCCATCCCGGAAAAATGGTTTTTTGTCACCGAAATTCCAAAAACAGACCGGGGTAAAATCAACAGAGACAATGTGAGAAATGTCTGCCTTGAACAGGACACTAGCAAATGAACAAAACAAAAGGGCCTGACATAAATCTGGAGACGAAGAATTATGTTCTGCGATCCGTCAAGGACGGACACATTACCGACGCTGTCGTTTCTTGGTACTCCGATAAGGAAGTCATGCGCTTCATGAATGACAGAATGGATCTGTCACGTGAAAACCTGTGCAAGATGTTTAACCGATACGACAATAGGGATAATTACGCCGTTTTCATTCAGGACAAAGAAAATGGTAATCCTGTTGGCATCTTTCGCATCTATATAGACAGACGGCACAATCAGGCAACAACCAGTATCATGATCGGCAATAAGGAATATTGGGGGAAAAATGTTGTTCTTGAGGTTCGAAATATTTTCCTCGATACTCTGTTCAAGAAGGTGAAATTGCGTAAAGTCTGTGGATTTGTACGAGGGCGCAATTTCCCAGCTCATTTAAACTATATGAAGCAGGGTTTTACAAAAGAAGGTGTTCGCCGGCAGCATTTCCTAAATCGAGATAAAGAATATGAAGACATTGTAGAGTTTGGCCTGTTAAGCGAAGAATGGTTCGCGCGTGAAGATATACAAAAAGAAGGGCAAGGAAACTGAAATGTCGTCAATAGATGCTGCTAAATCTGTTTTGGCTGAAATCCTGGAGATCGAAACGTCGGAACTTACGGACGAAGATACTATCGAAAGTGTTGAAAGGTGGGACAGCCTCAATCACATGCGTATGATCATGCTGCTTGAAGAGAAACACAAAACCACTGTTGCCACCGATGATGCGATGGAGATGTTCACACTGCAGGCCATTGCTTCCTGGATAGAAAAGCAAACATAAAAAACACCCCTGATTACTTAGGGGCGTTTTTTTTGTTCTTACTTAGGCGCGCACTCGAGCAAGGAAGTTATTCACTTCCGCCTCAAGTTCCGTGACCTCCTTAGAGAGAGATGCAGAGACCAGTTTGACTTCACCGGCGGTTGCGCCTGTTGTCTGTGCTGCCTGATTTACCCCTTCAATATTGCGAGATACTTCCTGAGTACTTTGGGCCGCTTGCTGGACAGATCTGCTAATCTCGCCTGTCGCCGCGCCCTGCTCTTCCACTGCAGATGCAATGCTTGTCGCAATCTCGTTGATCTGTCCAATCGTGGAAGTAATACTTCCAATTGCTCCTACCGCACTGGATGTCTCATCCTGCACGGCTTTGATCTGGCTGGAGATTTCCTCTGTAGCCTTGGCTGTCTGACTTGCAAGGTTCTTAACCTCACTAGCCACAACTGCGAAGCCTTTACCTGCATCCCCCGCACGTGCGGCTTCAATGGTTGCGTTCAATGCCAGCAAGTTTGTTTGCCCTGCAATATCATTAATCAAACCAACGACGTCGCCAATTCGAGACGCCGCTTCGTTCAGGCTGGTCACCATCTGATTGGTACGCTCAGCTTCCGTTACAGCGCCATTTGCTATATTAGCAGCCTGACCAACCTGACGGCTGATTTCATTAATGGAAGAGGTGAGCTCCTCGGTCGCGGCTGCAACGCTATCCACACTTGCGCTGGCAACATCAGAGGCGGCAGAAACCGACCCGGAACGTTGTTCCGTGTCACTGGCAGCATTACTCATCACATCAGAACTTGCTTCCATTTGAGTGGTCGCTGAAGCGAAACTTTCAACCAGGTGCTTAACGCTGCCTTCAAAGTCATCAGCAAGTTTAGTAAGCTCGGCCTTACGTTGTACTTCGGCTTCCTGCTCAAGGCGTTCTTTTTCAGCACGGGCGCGTTCTTCAGCTTCACGCGCTTCCTGTTCCGCCTTATGTTCAGCCTCTTCGCGCTCTCGACGTTGTCGTTCACTTTCGACACGCATCTGCTCAGCTTCACGTGCATTATCACGGAAACCAACCAGAGCCGTTGCCATAGCTGTAATTTCATCACTTCCTGCAACAGCAACTTCTGTGTTCAAATCTCCGCCGGCAATTTGCGTCATGTCACGAACAAGGGCATTCAGGCGTTTCATCAAATTGCGACCAACATATAGCCACGCGATCAACACTGCAAAAACAAGACTTGCTATAGAAATTGTAGCTAGTATGACTTTTCCTTGCGTGATCTGCTCATCAGCTGCTTTGATTGCAGCTGCAGTGCCTGCTTTAATTTCTTCTGAGATTTTACCGACAACTTCAGACATAGCTTCTACGCCTTGCTTTAACCCAAAGCTGATCTGTTGAACCTCACCCAGAGTTTTAATATAAGCACGCCGGTTTTCGAGAATACCGCCTTCACGTCCGGCTGAGTCAGCGAGTTTCACCGCGAGGTCTGATAACTTGGCCTTCCCTTCAAAATCGGGAAGCAAAAGAGAAATTTTCAACCGAGTACTGTAAACCGTAAATTCGTCTTCAAGCTCTTTCAAAGTTGTGAGATCAGTTGCAACATTCATTCTGTTGAGAAGAGCTGCGCTCATATTCAGGTTGCTCATAAGATTTATGGCACGGCCATAAATTTCCACATCCTGTTCAATCAGCTTCACGACACCTTCTTGAACTTTCTCAAGATTATCTTCAAACGACAGATCCGTTGTTTCCGCTGACATGTTTTGACGCAGAATTTCGACATATGGTTCGATAATCGCGGTAATCTCTTTATGGCGCATCGTTGTGATTTCTGTAAAATCACGGGCTGCTGCCCCTTGATCCAAAAGTTTTTCGACACTTGACTTCAGATCATTGATGCCTGTCTCCAGTTCCGCAGCTTTTTCCTGAATTTGGCCAACCAGTTCGAAATCTATATCCTCACCATTCAGCGCAACAACATTTTCATCAAGAGCCGCAAGATGAGTGTTCGCAATTTCTGTTTGCACATCCAAATCTTTTCGGGAATCAGCTTTCAATATATTCGGCACTACTGATACCGCCGCTTCCGCGCTTTGGGAGAGTTTGTAGGCGAGCTCAATTGAGTTCGCAGACTTATTCGTTGTATCCTGAAGCGCTTGTCCCAAGTTATTGAACTGCGTCCAACCGACCAGTCCAGCAACCAGTGTTAAAAGAGCAATCGCCCCAAATGCTGCGTATAAACGCATCCGAATGCCTGATTTTGCCCCCGCACTATCGGCATTTTTTTTGCGCCCTAATTTGACCTTACGGAATTTTTCCGCGACGAAACTCATAACCTAGCCCCCTTAAAGCTTTGATTTGAGATAAAACAATCCAGTGGAGCTCTAAGGTAGTCAGGAATAGTTACTAATTGGTCAACGCAACGAGTAAGTCATAATAAAAAACGCCCGATAGGCTTATATCCTACCGGGCGTCTTAAAATACCTAAGTACTAATTTTTTAGTAGCTAATGCGCGATACTGATTTCCAACGTTGTCCGCTCACTTGGAACAATGTTGCGCTGTTACGTGGATCTGGACCTAAGTGATCTTCGGCTGAAAAACCAACTGTTGGTCCACCAAATGGTGATTCAAAGGATTTGATGGATTCCAGTGTTTCAGCAACTTTTTCAGCAGTAAGATCTCGACCCGCTTTTTTGAGTGCTTCACCAAAAAGACGCATCGCTTCATAGCCTGCAATTGACTGTAAAACGGCATCTTTGTTGAACATCTTCTTATAACGATCCATCCAATCTTTTACATGATCAGAAGCCTCATCATAATAGGGGATTGGGGTTTGACTTACACCATACATACCTTCGGTCGCACCTTTGGCCAGCATGATGTTCTCCGGAACGTAGCCTGCGGAACTCACCACAAATTTTGCATCGTAACCAACTTTGCGCGCTGTACCGACACTACCCAAAGTTTCCGCAATAATAGTACCCAGACAAATCAGATCCACATCTGCAGATTTCAGTTTTGCAATCTGTGATGAGAAATCTTTAGAGCCGCGCTTGAAGTTTGTTGCAACGACTTCCGGCAGGCCCATTTCTTTTGCTTGATCGGCACAACCACGCAGGACATTCTTACCAAAGTCATCATCCTGATACAGAACACCAACTTTTTTCGCGCCGCCATTTTCGACCAGGTACTTCACTGCCGCACGCATCTGATCATAATAAGGGGTTAAGTTGGAGAATTTGAGCTTATGAAGCGGCTCATACATTTCGCTCGCGGCTGTCAGTGGGAATACGTTTAGAACCCCTTGTTTAAGAGCACGTGGCATTGTCACCATATTCATCGGCGTGCCAAGCGCACCAACAAGCGCGAAAACTTTATCGCGTTTCAACAGCTTATCACCCGCTTGAGCGGCTTTATTTTGCTGATAGGCTGTATCTTCAACGATCAACTCAAGTTTACGGCCATTGATACCGCCAGCTGCGTTATATTCTTCCACCGCCATACGGATACCATTGGTCACCGGCACCCCCCACAGTGCAACTGGACCGGAAAGTGGCTGGTGAGAGCCCAACACAATCTTGTCGTCATGAACACCTTGCGTTGCTTGGGCAGTCCCTGTGAAAGTAGCCGCGGCTGCAAGCGCGGTCACCATCGTCAGGCCCAAACGGACAAAACTTCTTCTTTTCATTTTCTTCCTCCCATAGTTATATCTATTAAATATGCCCGCCTTAAGCGAAAACTCAAATAGATACCGCACCAATCAATACATGGTATCGATCAATTCCTTGTATTTCTTATTCACGAAAGACCGCTTCAATTTCATTGTCGGGGTCAGCTCATCATCTTCAGCCGTCAAAATCTCGTCGATGAGGCGGAATTTCTTGATTGTTTCCACCTGAGCGAAGTTCTTATTCACCTTTTCGACTTCCGACCAAATCAGTTCCTCAACCTCTTTTGCCTTACACAGGCTTTGGAAGTTGGTAAAAGGAACGTCTCTATCCTGCGCAAACTTTTCGACATTTTCCTGATCTATCATCACCAGACAGGTCAAATATTTACGCTTGTCACCAATCACAACGGCATCGGATACATAAGGGCTAAATTTAAGTTGGTTTTCAATCTCCGACGGGGTGATGTTTTTCCCGCCTGCCGTAATGATAATATCTTTCATACGATCAGTGATTTTGACAAATCCCTGATTATCGATATATCCAACATCCCCTGTGTGCAGCCAACCATCGACGATGGTTTCTGCTGTCTTCTCAGGTTTGTTGAGATACCCCATAAAGACATGCGGGCCTCTTAAAAGTATCTCTCCCTGCTCGGAGATGGAAACCTCTGTATTAGGGGCCGCCGCACCTACGGTTCCGATTTTGAACCGATCCGGCAGGTTGGAAGTTGCGAGGCCAACATTTTCGGTCTGCCCATAGACTTCATACATATCCAGCCCAAGGGAAAGATACCATTTAATCAGATCCGGAGAAATTGGAGCCGCGCCGGTTCCTAGGTAATGTGCCCGGTCTAGCCCTAAGAACCGTTTGAGGTTCTTCAAAACCAGATGATCCCCAATCCAGAATTTGATCCTGTCCACCGCACCTGGAGTTTTACCCTCCAGTTTGCAATCCGCAATTCGACCGCCGGCATCAATGGCCATTTTATAAGCCATTTTCTGCAATGTGGTTGCATCACTTAGTTGCAGCATAATTGCGGAATAGAATTTTTCCCAGATACGCGGTACTGCAAAGAAAATTGTCGGAGATACTTCGCGAATATTCTCCGGCACTGTGTCCAATCCCTCTACAAAATTCACAACCGATCCTGAAAACAGAGGCAGGAAAATTGTGAAGGCACGCTCGGCAATATGGCAAAGCGGCAAGAAAGACAACTGTTCATCATCAGGACCAAAGCCAACCAAAGGTGTCTGATTGGAAATCTGGAACATTAGATTACGATGCGCAATCATCGCGCCTTTTGGCGGCCCGGTTGTCCCTGACGTATAAATCAGAATAGCAAGATCAGAAGCCTGAGATTTCGCAATCTCCTCTTCCCAGAAGGAAGGTTGCTCCTTGTGATAGGCTTCACCCAACGCGTACAGGTCATCAACGCTGATCACCATATCGTCGGAAAAATCCCGAAGACCATCCATATCAAGAACAATTATTTTCCGAAGATCTGGCAAGTTGCCTCGAACCTCCAGGATTTTATCCAATTGTTCTTCATTTTCGGCCACAAAGTATTTTGTACTGCTATCAATACACAGATACTCAACCTGCTTGGCACTGTCGGTAGTGTAAACACCGTTGCTAACACCCCCAACACCCAGAATTCCCATATCGAAATAGAGCCATTCCGGATTATTTTCGCTGAGGATCGAGACCACTTCGCCTCGCTTCAAGCCAAGTGAAACCAATCCCAAGCCAACGGAGCGTGCCTTTCTGCCATACTCCGCCCAGGTAATGCTCCGCCAGATGCCAAGATCTTTCTCACGCATGGCAATTTTCTGGTCAAACTTCTGCACCCGATCCCAGAACAACTTGATGGTCGTATCATAACCGTCAATCAAGGTCGGTGGATAACTATGTGCGTTCATTTCTTCTCTCCCAACCTCTTAAATTAACGCCACGTTTTCCGCTTCTTCCAGCGACGTTTGCCTCGGACACCATGGTCCTGCATCCCAAGGTAAAACTCCTTGATATCGTCTTTTTCCAGAAGATTTGCGGTTGTGTCTTCCATTACGATACGTCCAACTTCCAACACATATCCGAAGTCGGCTGTGTGCAGGGCAATGTTGGCATTTTGCTCAACCAACAGCATGGTCATGCCCTGTTCAACATTGAGACGTTTAATGATACCGAAGATCTCTTTTACGAGGCGCGGGCTTAGGCCAAGACTTGGCTCATCCAGCAGCATGACTTTCGGTCGCGCCATTAACGCGCGACTGATCGCCAACATTTGTTGCTCACCACCGGAAAGTTGACCGGCGGGTTGCTCAGCACGTTCCTTCAGGATCGGGAAATAGTTGTGAACCAGTTCCATATCCTGTGCGATCTCGTCTTTGTTGCTGCGGGTATAAGCCCCCATCATCAGATTGTCATGAACACTCAGGAACGGAAACACTTCCCGCCCCTCAGGGACATGGCTCAACCCCTGACGCATAATCCAGTCAGGATCATTTTTTTGAATTTCCTGACCATCAAAGACAACGCTGCCTTTTTGGGGATCCATAACACCACTGATGGTTTTCAAAATCGTGGTCTTGCCGGCGCCATTGGCGCCAAGAACGGTTACGATCGTGCCTTCCTTTACATCCAGAGAAACGCCGCGGATCGCCATAATGGGACCGTAATAAGTTTCAATGTTCCGCACTTTCAAGATTGCTTCACTCATGTCATCCCCCCAGATACGCTTTGATCACTTCAGGATCATTTTGCACTTCCTGAGGCGTGCCATATGCCAGCATACGCCCATAGTTCAGAACCAGAACCCGATCAGAAACTTCCGAAACAAGTCCCATATCGTGCTCAACCATCAACACAGTGATGCCCAGATCTTTTTTGATGTCATCAATCCAGAAGGACATATCTTGCGTCTCTTCCACATTAAGACCCGAAGAAGGTTCGTCCAGCAGGATCAGTTTAGGTTCTGTACACAAAGCACGACCAAGTTCGACAACTTTGCGAACACCGTAAGGTAAGTTCATAATCAGGCTGTCACGGTAGTGTTGAAGATCAAGAAAATCGATAACCTCCTCAACCTTTTCACGATGAGCAAGCTCAGCCTTGCGCACAGAAGGGAAGAAGAGACCTTCTTTCCAAACAGAACGCTTGGTATGACAATGACGCCCCACGAGCAGGTTCTGCAGCACCGAAGCGTGCTCAAACAATTCAATATTCTGAAATGTCCGCGCAATCCCACGTCCCGCAATTTCGTGAGGAGGAACGGTTGTAATATCCTCCCCATCAAAAACCATCCGGCCTTCTGAGGCATCATAGATACGACTGATCAAGTTAAAGATCGTTGTCTTTCCTGCACCATTTGGCCCGATAATTGTGAAACATTCACCTTTTTCAATTTCAAAATTTACGCCATCCACGGCCTTCACGCCGCCAAAGTTGATGGCCAGATTTTCTGCAGTAAACAGGGTCATCTCAACCTCTCAGACTTCATGTAGGATTTCTGACGCTTGAACGTCGCTTTTTTGTAGAGCGGGAACATTTGGAAGTAGAGCTTGACCTTCAGCCAACGCCCATAAATTCCAAGCGGTTCAAACACCACAAAGAAGATCAAAATCAAACCAAAGATAAGAGGCTCAAAGCCCGGTTGTTCGGCAATGGAATGAGGCAGGTAGTCTTTCATAATGGCCAACGCTTGCGGCAATGCCAATACGAACATTGCCCCGAACACAGCTCCATGCAACGAGCCTAGCCCCCCCACAACAACAAGAACCAGCAGTTCAAGCGATTGCAGGACAGTGAAACTCTCTGGTGAAAGGAACCCGAGTTTGTGAGCAAAAAGCGCACCAGCCAAACCTGTGATACCCGCGCTTAACGCAAAGGCCAATGTTTTGGTTTGCGCAAGATTTACACCCATGCTTTGAGCAGAAATCTCACTATCACGAACCGCCATCATAGCCCGACCAGTTGCCGATCTCAGTAAGTTCAGGGAAAACAGGATCACTGCAACCAAGACCCCGAGACAGAGATAGTAGAATGGGGTTCCATCGGTGAGATCCAAATCTCCCACATAGATAGATTCCACCAGCAGTCCTGTATAACCGTTGGTCACACTTTCCCAGCGGGAGAGAACTTCCTCAATGATGATCGCAAAAGCAAAAGTTGCAATTGCAAGATAGATCCCCGTAAGGCGAAGCGCCGGAATACCAATCGCGATACCGGCGATCGCCGCCAGCACACCTGACATTGGGAAGGCAACAAAGAAGGAGAACACCAATGGTTCATCCATGAAGGGAAGTTGCAATCCATTGCCGGTTAAAACGGCTTCTGTATAGGCACCAATACCAAAGAAAGCAGCATGTCCCAGACTGATCAGCCCAGTATATCCTGACAACAGCATCAAACCGACACCCGCAATCGCCATGATGTAAAGCTGCGTCATCTGCCCGACATAGTAATCTTCCATAAAATGCGGGACTGCCAGCACCATTAAAAGAAGTGCCCCATAGGACCAGTAATAGCCAGAGTGTTTGGCAATATTGATGTCCTGCTCATAGCTTGTTTTGAACAAAAATCGCATGACTTACACCCTCTTCCCTGTTTTCTCGCCAAACAGACCTTGCGGGCGAACGACCAACACGACTAACAGCACCACATAGGCCGCAACGTTTTTAAAGCCAGGAGGAAGATAAAAGCCGGACAGAGTTTCAATGATCCCAATAAGGATACCACCGACAACAGCCCCCGGGATGGATCCAAACCCACCCAAAACAGCAGCCGGGAAGGCCTTCAAACCAATGAAGCCCATATTGCTGTCGATCAGGGTTGTTGGCGCCAGCAAAATACCGGCGGCGGCGGCCACGGCGGCACTGATCCCCCAAATCATCGAGAAGACAGACTTAACCGGGATACCCATATAATAAGACGCAAGCTGGTTCTGAGAAGACGCCTGCATTGCGACACCCAGTTTTGTATAGGTGAAGAAGAAATACAGGACGATACAAAACAGGATGGTTGCGACAATCACTGAAAGGTCAGTCTGAGCAATTACCAATGCCCCCATACTTTCAGGAATTATCTGCATTCCCTGCCCGGAAAATGGGGTATCAATGGCGTATGTCTCAGTACCCCAGCCTGGCATCATACCTGCGACACTGCGCGCCACATAGCCAAATCCGATGGTCACCATCACGATGGCAAACTGTGGCTGTCCCAACACGGGCCTAAGAACAACCCTATCAACCATGTTACCAACAAAAAACATACATACGATCGCGGCTGCGGCCCCGACCCAGTAATTCCAACCAAAGATTGAAATAAATGTATAAGCTAAAAATGCCCCGAGCATGAGAAGCTCACCCTGGGCAAAGTTTACGACTTCGGTCGCTTTATAGATCAACACAAAACCGAGTGCCACCAGCGCATAAATACAACCGATTGACACCCCGCCGATGACCAACTGCAAAAATTCTAACAGAACGGCCTCCCCTAATTGTCCGATACTTATTGTTTCTTTATGAGGGGCCGCATACTAATTCGGACAGATGCGACCCTTTATCAAAAACTATAGTGGGGACTATATTTTTTCGTCAACAGCATATCTTTACTTTTAAACAAATATTGAAGTCTTATTTTTAATAGAAAATTTTTTATTATTTATTCCAGAAGATATTTTTCTTTAAATTTTATTTTTTATTTTAATTTTTACTACTGTATAGCAAATATATATCGTTTTGCAATGCAGCAATTCATAATATTTACCAAACTTTCATACAAATTTAATACTAGTTATTTCGTGAATTACTGACGCCATATATGATTTTTTCATAAAATGTACTCCGCATCATAGTCTGCACGCTTGCCGTTATTAACATTTTACTGAAATAAATATTCCATCACTCCAAAATCTCTTCATGAAACAAATGTTGCATCTTGTTCCATCTCCACCCCTTCCAAAAATTTTCAAACATCTCTCGTAAAGAATCGTAACAACGGTTAATCTTTGGGGAAAAGTCCAAACCAAGATTCTGAAGGAACGAATATGGCCGCCTCCATCCCCTTTTCACGAGAGCTGGAATTTGAATATGGGAAAAGCAGCGAACTTAGCCCCCTGATACGTCGAGTGATCGCCCAAAACCCAAGCGCTTTTACATTCTACGGCACGGGTACTTACATTATCGGACGCGGCAACATCGCCGTCATTGATCCTGGCCCAGCCGATCCGGATCATATTGACGCCATTTTGGAAGCCACAAAAGGCGAAACCATTACCCATATCCTTATTACACATACCCACCACGATCATTCTCCAGGCGCCGCACTTCTGAAGCAGAAGATTAACGCTCCCACCTATGGTTTTGGGCCTCATGGTGGAGGCAAAGATGCCTGGAAAGCGGAAGAAGGCGGGGATATGGATTTTGTTCCAGATGTGAAAATCAATGACGGAGACCTTATTGATGGCAACGGCTGGACCATGCGCGCCATTCACACACCGGGGCACCTTTCCAATCATATCTGTTTTGAGTTGGTAGAGGAAAAGACCCTCTTCTCAGGTGATCACGTTATGGGCTGGTCGACAAGTGTTGTCTCCCCTCCCGATGGGAATATGACCCAATATCTAGCCAGTCTGGAAAAACTCCTGGATCATGATCATGAAAAATACTGGCCGACACATGGCCCATCCATCGACGATCCGCACCCTTTCGTGAAGGGACTTATTGAACATCGACATGATCGTATGAACCAAATCAGGGATTGCTTGGGCACTGGCCCTATGAAAATTGCTGAAATGGTGAAGAAGATGTATGCGGATGTACCTGAAAACCTGCACCCTGCGGCAGCCAGGTCCGTTTATTCCCACATCATCATGATGGTGGAAACCGGTGAGGTTACCTGTAATGGCGACTTGGAAGCCACCGACACATATAGCCTGAGCAGCTCATAAAAAAAGGGAGGCGATGCCTCCCTTAAATTTAGTCGCGGAAGTTTACATACTGAAGGGGCAACCCCACATCCAGCCCCTTACAAAAAGCAATGACTTCCTGAAGCTCATCCCTTTTCTTACCTGTCACACGAAGCTCATCCCCTTGGATAGCAACTTGCACTTTGATCTTGCTGCCCTTGATTTGCTTCACAAGTTTCTTCGCAAGTTCTTTGTCGATGCCTTCGCGGACGATCACCTGCTGACGCACACTTTGACCCGCTGCATTCACCGGTTCCTTATAGTCCAGAACACCTGCATCCACTTTGCGGCGCGTCAGGTGCCCTTGAAGCAGTTCATGCATTTGGCGCAACTTCAAATCATCATCCGCGTGAATGGTGAGAACACTTTCCGCACGTTCAATACTGCAATTACTGCCTTTAAAATCATAACGGGTTTCGATTTCCCGTGAGACATTGTTCAGCGCATTGTCGACTTCATTCAGATCCGTCTTGGACACAATATCAAATGATGGCATCTTGCAATCCCCCTTAAGTCAGTTGTTCTTTGGTTTTGTTGAACACAACCCCCGGCCAGTCTTTTTCTGCACGCTCCAGATGCCATGAATTACGGGCCATAAAGACGGGCGCTTCATCATGATCATCTGCAAGCGATGCCTGATTGGCATCCAGGAATTTCTTCAACTCATTATGGTCTTCATGCTCCACCCACCGGGCAGTATATAGCTCTGTTGCTTCAAAATTGACGGGGATATCATACTCCGTCCGAATTCGGTCTGCCAGCACTTCAAACTGCAGCGCACCAACAACCCCGACAACCCAGTCCGAGCCTAGCCGGGTTTTAAAGGCACGCGCTGCCCCTTCTTCTGCAATCTGAATAAGGGCGCGCCCAAGATGTTTGGCGCGCATGGGGTCAACCGGGCGCACTTTTTGAAGAAGTTCTGGCGCAAAGCTTGGAATACCGGTGAACTTAATATCTTCGCCTTCCGTCAGGGCATCCCCAATACGAAGATTTCCATGGTTTGGAATACCAATAATATCACCAGGCCACGCCTCTTCCGCCAGCTCCCGATCCTGCGCAAGGAACAGAACCGGATTATGGATCGCCATGGTTTTGCCAGAGCGGACATGTTTCAGCTTAGCGCCCCGCTTAAAATGGCCAGAGACAAGACGCATAAAGGCGATACGGTCACGGTGTTTTGGATCCATATTTGCCTGAATTTTAAAGATAAATCCGCTGACTTTCTTTTCAGTTGGCTCGACCTCACGTACCGCGGATGGTGCAGAACGGGGTGACGGTGCCATTTCCGCCATTCCGTTGAGCAGCATTTCAACACCAAAATTGTTGATGGCGCTACCGAAGTAAACAGGCGTCATTGTGCCATCGAGAAAGGCTTGCTTGTCAAAGGCTGGACATAATTCACGCACCATTTCAACATCTTCACGCAGTTTTTCAACGTAAGATTCCGGTAGCAGATCATCAATTTGCGGATCATCAACACCATTGCAGACAATCCCCTCATCCAAATGGTTGTCTTTATCCTTACTCACCAAAACAAGGCGGTCATTGAACAGATCATATACACCAAGGAAATTACGTCCCATGCCAATTGGCCAACTGGCAGGCACAACATCGAGTGCGAGCGTTTTCTCGATATCATCTAGAAGTTCAAACGGATCAAGCGCCTCACGGTCAAATTTGTTGATAAAGGTGGCAATCGGCATATCCCGAAGGCGACACACCTCAAACAATTTGCGGGTCTGACTTTCGATACCTTTCGCACCATCCAGAACCATGACGGCACTATCAACCGCGGTCAGCGTTCGGTATGTATCTTCACTGAAGTCTTCGTGGCCCGGTGTATCAAGCAAATTGAAGGTCTTGCCTTCGTAATCAAAAGTCATCACCGAGGAGGCAACAGAAATCCCGCGTTCACGCTCCACCTTCATCCAGTCAGAACGCGCGCGTCGTTGCTCACCACGTGATTTCACGGCACCGGCCAACTGAATAGCACCACCAAACAAAAGTAGTTTTTCGGTCAGCGTTGTCTTACCAGCATCTGGGTGAGCGATAATGGCAAATGTGCGCCGATTGGCCACACGATCTTCAAGTGTCGTCATAACAATCCCGGACTTGTTGCCTTGCCTGCAATTAGCAGCAACCAATAAAATAGCCAGCGCGACAAAACGAAGTCAGGTCTCGCTGGCTAAGGAATGGGATCTATTTATCTACAAAACTGCTGATTTTCAACAGTTTTGCAAAAATTGACATTTTAATCTTCTGAAACTTTCAGGACCAACTTACCAAAGTTTTCACCCGTAAAGAGCTTGAGGAAAGTGGACGGGAAGTTTTCGATACCTTCGTCAATATGCTCTTTCAGCTTCAACTTACCTTCGCTGTACCATTTGCCAAGCTGCATGCTGCCTTCGCCATATTGCTTAACGTAATCAAAGACAACAAAGCCTTCCATACGGGCGTGTTGCACAAGAAGATTCAGGTAATTAACCGGTCCCTGAACAGGTGTAGTGTTGTTGTACTGAGAAATAGCACCACAGATTACAACACGTGCATGACGGTTAAGACGTGCGAGGGCGATATCCAGAATATCACCACCTACATTGTCAAAATAAACGTCTACGCCAGACTTTAAAGGTTCTTTCAAATCGCTAAGGAAATTTGGTGATTTGTAGTCAATACAAGCATCGAAGCCGAGCTCTTCCACAACGTATTTGCACTTATCTGCACCACCTGCAAGACCTACAGCGCGTGCGCCTTTGATTTTTGCGATCTGCCCAACCATGGATCCAACTGCACCGGCGGCACCGGATACCAGAACCGTGTCCCCTTCTTTCACGGCACCAACATCGGTAAGGCCGAAATAAGCGGTAAGGCCTGGCATTCCCAAACCACCAATGTAGCTTTGCAAAGGTGCGAGGTTTGGATCCACTTTCACCAAATCTTTGCCGTCAGACTTACCGTATTGTTGCACCCCGTGATACCCCGTCACGCAGTCCCCTACACTAAATGCCGGATTATTACTTTCGATCACTTCACCCACAGTGCCTGCGCGCATAACTTCACCGAGGCCAACGGGAGGGATGTAGGATTTGGCATCATTCATCCATCCACGCATAGCGGGATCCAGAGAAACATAATGGACCTTAACCACCACTTCTCCGTCGCCTGCTGTTGGAATGTCTGAACTTGTAAATTCCCAGTCGGAGTCTTTGGGTGTACCAACTGGACGTGCTGCGAGTTTATATTGTTTGTTCTTTCCGCTCATCAGAATACCTTTTCTATAATGAATATCCCATAGAAACGGCTTTCACAGAAAAATTCAAGACTGATCGTTCAAAATAAAATACGAACAACAAAAAAGGCCAGCATTAGCTGGCCTTTCTTCGGTCTTTTAAAATGCAAACTACGCAGTTGGCAGTTTGTAGTCTTTATATTCTTCGCGAAGTTTGGTCTTCAGAAGTTTACCAGTTGCAGTGTGTGGAAGTTCGTCAACGAACACCACATCATCAGGCAACTGCCATTTCGCCAAAGAATTTTCCAAGTGATGAACCAGATCCTCTTTGGTAACCGCGTGACCTTTTTCTTTCACGGCGATCACAAGCGGGCGTTCATCCCATTTTGGATGAGGGACAGCGATCACGGCCGCTTCAACGATACCTGGGCAACCGACGGCTTCATTTTCAACATCGATAGATGAAATCCACTCACCACCAGATTTAATCACGTCTTTGGAGCGGTCGGTGATCTGCATATATCCATCCGGATCCAGTGTTGCCACGTCACCAGTATCGAACCAGCCATCTGCATCCACAACATCGCCGCCTTCGGCTTTGAAGTAGCCGCTGGTGATCCATGGACCACGAACCATCAAACGACCAAATGCGACACCATCGCGCGGTTGCTCGACACCTTCGTCATCCACAATCTTGAGCTCTACACCATAGACGATACGACCCTGCTTCTGACGAATATTGTATTTCTCTTCTTCAGAGAGATTTTCGTGCTTCTTAAGAAGGTTACCGGTTGTACCAAGTGGGCTCATCTCAGTCATGCCCCAGGCATGGCAAACTTCAACGCCATATTCACCCACGAAAGTCTCAATCATGGAGCGCGGCGCCGCGGAACCGCCAATAACTGTACGGTTCATGGAAGAGAAGCGAAGGTTGTTTTCTTTCACATAACCCAGCAGCATCAGCCAGACAGTCGGAACACCAGCAGACAAGGTCACCTGTTCCTGCTCCATCAATTCGTAAATGGATTTACCATCCATTTCAGAACCTGGCATGACCATTTTGGCACCAGCCATCGCAGCCGCATAAGGGATACCCCAAGCATTTGCGTGGAACATCGGCACCACTGGCAAAATGCTGTCACGGTTTCCAACACCGAGGCCATCAGCTGTACATACACAGAAGCTGTGAAGAACAGTAGAACGGTGCGCGTACAGAACACCTTTAGGGTTGCCTGTCGTACCAGAAGTGTAACAAAGGCTGGACGCTGTGTTCTCATCAAACACTGGCCATTCATAATTGCCATCTTCACCGTCGATCAATATCTCGTAACAATGGACATTTTTAAGGGAAGTTTCAGGCATATGAGCCTCATCCGTCATGATGATGAAACCTTTAACGCCTTCCAGATGATCTTGAACAGCTTCAAGCAAAGGAACAAATGTCAGGTCAACAAAGATGAACTGATCTTCGGCGTGGTTTGCAATGTAAGTGATCTGTTCAGGGAACAGACGAGGGTTGATTGTGTGACACACGCAACCCATGCTGGAGATACCAAAGTAAACTTCCAGATGGCGGTACCCGTTCCAAGCCAGTGTACCAATACGATCACCAAACTCTGCGCCGAGTTTGAAAAGAGCCTGCGCCATTTTCTTGGCACGCAAATTAACTTCTCGGTAGTTTGTCCGATGAATAGGACCTTCCACAGAACGAGACACAATTTCCACGTCGCCGTGGTTCAAGGCCGCATATTCAATGAGAGATGAAATGAGGAGGGGACGATCTTGAACGAGACCTAACATTATTTTCTTCCCTGATTTTTCTTTTTAACATTTGTGCGCGCAGGATACGAAAACTGTTCTGTTTCGTAAAGAAGGAAACGTGGGGCCTTGACATGCCAACTAAATTATTTTTCCTCACTCCCTATTGCACAACATAGGTTCGCAAGCTTGAATTTTATTTTGTCTTGTGCACAGTGGCGCGCATTAACTTTGAGATTTGTAACATCTCCACCAAAAAGCGTTAATTGATCAGCATATTCATCGCATCATTGACGCGCGCGAGCAGATCAGCATTTTTCTTATGCACCAAATGATAAAGGTGGCTACTAAACAGAGGAGCTTCAGACCGTCTGACATGCGTATGAAGTGTCAATTGTTTCACACCTTCACTCAATCCGACGACAACTTGAACCCGCCTAAGGTTTAACAATTCGAATAACTTGATGTAGTTTTCTGCGTAAAAGGTTTTTCGGGCTTTCACATTGCGTTCGGCATATAACTCACCACGCACGATGGCCACATCCATGTGCATCAAATCATCCCAACTTTCAACATTCACTTCTTTTCGCAAGCTATAAGCATACGCTTTAATGGTAATTATGGGTTTGTCCGTTTTGTTTAAAGTTGGGTATTTTGCAGGCGCTGAGGGTATACGCCCAACTTCTCCATCACAATGTCCAGCAGCAGCCAATTGCAGTGCTCGGCGGTTAGGGAAATCTTTGAACACAACTTTATATCCCAGCTGAGTATAGATTTTTTCAACTGTTTTACTGGCTTCTTTATGCACAAAATGATTTTCCGCACGGCAAATCACTTTTTGCTCCCCAGCTATTACCTGAGGTGAAAACAAAACCCCGATTAACGATACAATTCCGTAGATTAATTTCGGCATAGTTGATTTCCCCATATCCCTCCCACACAATTTCTAAGATATCGCACTCCCTGCCATATTCAACACATATATTAGTTTTTTCTTTTTTAATGATACCACAAACAAATTCGGAGGTATTTGTAGAACTGACGCTAAACAAATGAATACGTTACGTTATTTATTTTCTCGATAGTTAGTTCATCAATTTACTTGGAAATTGGATCCAGTTGACCTTAGTATTTCGAGATCACACTTAGACAATGGGGCTGGAAATACGTGGTTATTCCTCTGGAAATTCTAATACCTTCCGCGCTTGTGGCAGTCATTTTTCTGATAGCCTTTATACGCCTTCTTACAGGCCCAAAGTCGGCTACGCTCACAACAGAGATTTGCAAAGAGCACTTAACTGCTGAGGATCCAGAGTTTGGAAATTACACTCTAACTTTTGATACCGATCAGAAATACGCCTTGGCAACAGATACTGAAGGTAAACACAGATACCTACTTAGGGGGTTTGGAGATAGATTGGTGGTACAGAACCTTTCAGAACAGGATGTTTCCAAAAGTGATAAATCCGTCACCGTAAGACGACAGGACATCGCCCATTCAGCAGTGAAATTTACTTTGGAAACGGAAGGTGCGAGCTGATGACCCTGCCTGATCCAGTTACTTTTGCCATTCCCGTCTTCGTCATTCTCATAGTTATTGAGGCGTTTGCTGGAAAATTCAATCCGAAAAAGGCGGATTATGAAGCGAAAGATACGGCAACGTCCCTGTTTATGGGACTTGGGAATTTTACATTTGGTTTGATCAATTTCGGCATCGTCGCAAGTATTTCTGCATGGGTTTACGAATATCGATTATTTGAAATCGGATATGCTTGGTACGCATTTGTTCTTGTCTTCTTTGCAGAGGATTTCTGCTATTATTGGTTCCATCGCTGGAGCCACGAACATAGAATTTGGTGGGCTGCCCATATCAATCACCACTCCTCTCAGTATTACAACTTGTCAACAGCCCTCAGGCAGAGTTGGACAAGCGACATTGCCGGCACGTGGGCTCCCTGGCTACTACTATCGCTCATAGGTATTCCAACACCCCTGATTGTCTTCCAAAAAGGCATTAGCCTTGTTTATCAATTCTGGATCCATACAGAGGCGATTAACAAGATGTGGGCGCCGGTTGAGTGGTTTTTCAACACACCATCGCATCACCGGGTCCACCACGCAACGAACCCCAAATATCTGGATTCCAACTATGCGGGTATTCTGATTATTTGGGATCGGATGTTCGGATCCTTTGTTCCTGAAGATGAAGCTGAACCTTGCCGATACGGTATCGTCAAACAACTGGCGAGCTTCAATCCGCTAGTTGTCGCCTTTCACGAATGGATTGCCATTTTCAAGGACGTCTTTAGCGCGAAAAGCCTGAAGGGTGTTTTCTTTTATATCTTCGGACCTCCGGGCTGGAGTGAAGATGGCTCCCGCATGACGTCCAAAATGTTGAAAGAGCGGGAGCGCAGACTGCTGGAGAAATCAGCTATTAGCGATCACGTCCTCGACCCAGCCGAGTAGATCTGTCATAACTTCATCCCGGTTGGTCTCATTTAACAACTCATGACGACCATCCGGGTAGTATTTGAGCGTTACTTTGCCAAAGCCACGTTTCTTGTAGGCCTTAATCAGACGCTCTACCCCTTTTGTCTTTTCCCCGACAGGATCATCTGTGCCTGAGAACACATAAATGGGGAGTTCCTTATTCATTTTTGCAAGGGCGTCATCTGAAGCAATACGGGTCAGGGCATCCAGCAATCCAATCCATGTTGCAATGGAGCAGTCATAACCGCAGAGGGGGTCGTTCACATATTTGTCGACTTCCGCTTCGTCACGGCTTAACCAATCAAACTCTGTACGGTTTGGCGCAAACGCTTTGTTAAAAGCCTTAAAGGACATATTGGCAAGCAATGTGCTATGCCCCTCGTTTCCATTCCTGAGCTTCTCGATACGCGATACCAATTGAGCAAGTTTTCCCAGCGTACCGGGAGGGCCATTGGTCGCTGACAAAGCGGCACCAGCAAGTGTGTCACTGTATCTTGCCAAATAATCCTGTGTCATGAACGATCCCATGGAATGCCCCATCAGCATTATGGGTGTTTCTGGATGACGGGCGGCTATTTCCCGATTGATCAGGTGCAAGTCTTCAACCGCCTTTTCCCACCCCTTTTCATCCGCCATGTGACCAGGAATATTTCCCTCCGGGATCGTTTTTCCATGCCCGCGGTGATCATTGGCATAGACCGCAATCCCCGCTTCATTAAGAAACAGCGCCAAACGCTCGTATCGTGCGGCGTGTTCCGCCATCCCGTGGGCAATTTGCACCACCGCTTTTGGCGATCCATTTGGCAACCATTCATAGATATGAAGCGCCAACCCATCATTTGCTGTTAGTTTAAACGATCCCATAATCCCCCCGTTTTTCCTTTTCTTTATCTTAGGCAGAAAAATGTTTTCACCACAACAATCATCAGTGTTTGACGCGCAGACTTTCGGAAGCTAGCCTCACAGAAAACCATCAATAACTCATCCCCATTTCGGAGAGGTACTCATGAGCAGCCCAGATTTACGGCAAGGTAATTCCCTTGCCAGTCGCGATGTTAAAAACCTGATCCATTCTTACACAAATCTGTCCGTACATGAAAAAACCGGCCCCCTGATCATCGAAAAAGGTAAGGGCATTTATGTCTATGACGACAATGGGAAAGAGTATATTGAAGGCTTAGCAGGCCTGTGGTGCACTTCGTTTGGGTTTGGTGAACAGGAACTGATTGATGCGGCCACCAAACAGATGCAGAAACTGCCTTACTACCATTCCTTTGCCAGCAAATCGACCGAACCTGGTATTCTGTTGGCCGAAAAACTGATCGAGATTGCTCCCGCCGATTTTTCAAAGGTGTTTTTCGTCAACTCAGGTTCCGAGGCAAATGATACCGTTGTCAAACTGATCTGGTATTACAACAACGCTTTAGGACGCCGCCAGAAGAAGAAAATCATCAGCCGGCAAAAAGCCTACCACGGGGTTACTGTTGCGGCAGCTTCCCTGACAGGTCTGCCACCGCTTCACAATGATTTTGATCTGCCTATTGAAAACATTCTTCACACAAGCTGTCCTCATTATTACCGCTTTGGCAAAGACGGAGAGAGCGAAGAAGAATTCGCGACCCGCATGGCCGTTGAGCTGGAAGAGCTGATCTTGAAAGAAGGTCCTGACACCGTTGCGGCCTTTATCGCAGAGCCTGTCATGGGCGCAGGCGGGGTTATCGTTCCGCCAAAAGGATATTTCGAGAAAATTCAGGCTGTCCTCAAGAAGTATGATGTTCTGATGGTCGCAGATGAAGTAATCTGTGGCTTCGGTCGTACAGGCAATATGTGGGGAACAGAAACCTACGGTATAAAACCTGATATCTTAAGCTGTGCCAAGGCCCTTTCCAGCGCCTACCTTCCAATTGCTGCGGTTATGGTATCAGAAGAGATTTTCCGCGGCATGGTCAAGCAAAGCGAGACCCATGGTGCTTTCGCCCATGGCTATACCTATTCTGGCCACCCTGTGCCAGCAGCTGTGGCCTTGCGTACTCTTGAATTGATGGAAGAGCGAAATATGATCGCTCATGTTCAAAAAGTTGCGCCTGTTTTTGAAAAACGTTTTAAAGCGCTCGCAGATCATGAGTTGGTCGGAGAGGTTCGTGTCTCTGGTCTTGTGGGAGCGATTGAACTTGTTGCCGACAAAGAGACAAAACGCTCTTTTGCCCCTTCATGCGCCGTAGGTCCAACTGGGTATGGCTATATTCAAGAAGAAGGCGTCATCAGCCGTGCTGTGGCGGGTGATAATCTTGCACTTTGCCCGCCCCTCATCATTACGGAAGAACAGATCAATGAGATGTTTGACCGATTTGAGAGAGGCCTTGAGCGTCTCGCTCAGGACGTGAATGGCAATAACTGGCGGGATGCGAAATAAAACATAAAAAAAGGCCCCATTAATTGGGGCCTTTTTTGTTCGGATCCATTTAATCATCCAGCCTTAACGTTCGCGACAAAATCAGACACCTGACGTCTTAGATGTTCGGCTTGTTGAGAAAGTTCACTTGATGCTGACAGCACATCTTGTGAGGCTTGATCTGACTGCCTTGCCCCTTCTGTCACATTAACGATGGAAGAAGAAACTTCCTGTGTCCCGCTTGCCGCTTTTTGAACGCTGGAGGAAATCTCCTGAGTTGCTGCCCCCTGCTCCTCAATTGCGGAAGCAATAGCAGCTGCAATACCATCAACTTTCGTAATTGTATCAGAAATCCCTTGTATAGCACCGACAGCGTCACCTGTTGCGCTCTGGACTTTTGAAATCTGCTCTGAGATTTGTTCGGTTGCTTTCGCGGTTTGCGAGGCCAGATTTTTCACTTCTGACGCCACAACGGCAAAACCTTTACCAGCATCTCCTGCACGGGCAGCTTCAATAGTGGCATTAAGCGCCAACAAATTAGTCTGCTCCGCGATATCAGAGATCAAAGAGACAACTTCACCAATATTCTGTGCGCCTTCATCCAATCCCTGTATGAGTACATCAGCCTTACCTGCCTCTTCCACCGCTTGACTGGTCACCACAGAAGATTGCGCCACTTGTTGGCTGATTTCACGAATGGACGCAGACAACTGCTCTGCCGCCGAAGCAACAGCTTGCACACTGCTTGTCGCGCTTTCAGCCGCCATGGAAACAGAGTTGGCCTGAGTATTAGTCACTTCAGAGATATGGGTCATATTTTGGGCAGTTGACTGCATTTCAGTAGCCGCCGAGGCGACACCTTCCACGACACTGCCGACCGAGTGTTCAAACGATGCAACCATCGTAATAAGGGCTTGTTTTTTCTCTTGCTCGGCTTGCTGTTTCGCGGCTTCTTCCTTCTGAAGGTTTTCTGCACGCTCTTTTTCAACTTTGTCTCTTTGGCGGTCTGCCTCAGCTCTGGCTTGCTCCTGCTTCACCTGAAGCTGCTTATTCTGTAAGGCAGATTCTTTAAACACCTGAACAGCTTTCGCCATTCGCCCAATTTCGTCATCACGGTCAAGATGCGCAATTTCTATGTCCAGATTACCTTCAACAAGTTGCCCCATTTCGCCCGCCATGAGCTCTAGAGGAACCGTTAGTTTTCTGAATGACACAACGACAACAGAGGAGATTACCGCAACGACAACCAATGTCGCGAGAATGGCAGCCACGATTACAGAGAGGAGCTCACTACTTATCTGTGCATTCGACAGGTAAAGAACCAGAGTTCCCACTTTCTCGCTCTCTCCATCTTCAACGTGAACAATGTCTTTTTCCGCACTGGTAACGTCGAGACCTTGGGCAATCTCTCCTTGTGAGAATAATTGATCACCATTAGGTCCTTTGATTTCTGCGAACTGGAAGTCACGATCCTGTTCCAGATCCTTTAACAATTTTTGGGTTGTTTCATCATTGAGATCCCACATTGGGCCGACAAGTGCAGCGGCCTGAAGGTCTGCAATAATATTTGCCCTATTTTGCATCCGGGAATGTTGGTTTTGTTCATACACAACAAGTCCAACAGTGACGGCAACACCCAAAATTAATATGGTCAGCCCAATAACGGCTGCCAGAATTTTGGCTTGCAGTGACATATTCATCCCTTTGGATTTCGTGACGACTTCGGTCATGACAGTTCCAGTTCTGATATCAAATACTTAAGAAGATGGATTAATCGGAAACGTATTTCGCAATGATTTTGTCATATTCACCACTGGCCTTAATCTCTTTGAGGCCAGCGTTAAAATCATCACGTACCGCGGCATCTTTGAAAGCAACATGGTAGACAGTCGGACTGAAGATTTCGTGGTAGGTAACGTCTTTTAACTTCACTTGGGACGCGATTTGCTTGTTGTAGTATTTGAAGATACGGATATCGCCAACAACGGCATCTGTACGCCCCGTCATAAGCAACTTGTTCTGGGTACTTTGATCTCCAACTTCACGATAGTTCTTGTTTGCTTTTGCCATCTTAGCAAACTCATCTCCGAGATAGACATCAGCCTTTACAAAGGCAACGACCTTATAATTTCCAAGATCAGTGATAGAGCCAATTTTCTGCCCTTTCTCTTTCAAGGTAGTCGCAACATTCTGATAGGAAATATGGCTATCAGAATACTCCGCCTTAACTCCAGAACCCGGAGTGAGAGGCGTAGCCGCTGTTACCTTTCCGCCTTCAAACTCTTTACCCATCCGACCAAAAGGTACAAACCGGACGGAGAGCGTATGGCCTTTTTTAGCAAGGGCTGCCTTGATAATATCGACTTCAATACCAGAGTTGCTTTCCTTTATCCCATATGGAGGAAGGATGCCCTGTGCGAGTTTAACTTCCGCAGCATTTGCAGACGAAAACGCAACAGTGGCTAGCGTAGAAGCAAGAATGACGGGAGAGAGATTTTTGAGAACAGATACTTTCATTGCACCACCTATTACTAACAATTGTGACCTGATCATTAGTGTATTAGTGAAACAATTAATTTTAGTTAAATACCGATGATAAATTGTTGATCATCAAACTAGTCAACATAACAAATGCCTCAGTTTATTTGCGGACCAGTCGTATAATTTGAAATAATTATTTGATATTCTCCTGATGCGCGAATTTCTTGCAGCCCCATATTAAAGTCGTCTTTCAACTTCTCATCCTTGAATGCAACATGATAGGGGGTCGGGTCAAAGATATGATGAAACTCAACCTGCTTGAGAGATTGCTCTTTTGCCAATTGCTTATCGTAGTACTGAAAAATCCGAAAATCACCAATTGTGACATCAACTCTTTTTCTACGCAGTAAGCGGTTTTGGTTTATCTGATTTCCAACTTCACGATATCCGGTATTACCCACCGCCATTGCAGCAAATTCCGACCCAAGAAAAATCTTCGCATCCATAAATGCGGCTATTCTATATTTACTCAATGATTTGATATTTTCGATTTTTAAGCGGTTTTCGCGAAGGCTGACAGCTACATTCTCATAAACTAAATGACTGTCAGAATACTCCGCTATGATTCCGGATCTGGGATTCAGAGGGGAGCCTGCATCAGATTCACTCCGAGAAAAGTCAAGCGCCACCCTGCCAAAGGGAACATATCGTATATCTACGCTATGGTTTCTCTTCGCCAATGCTGCCCGAATAATATCAACTTCAATGCCTGAGTCACTTTCAGGCATAGCATATGGCGGGAGAATACCCTGAACCAATTGGATTTCGTCAGCAAAACCATCGAGAGAGGCCGCGAAAAAGAACATCAGGGAAATAGCAAAAAAATGAAACAAGCGACGCACAGATTATCTCACAATTAATCCGATCAACGGAATGAGTATCTGTATCAGAGGTATTAGACAAAAATTAATTTATGCTAAACAATCCTTACTTAGCGTATTCCATTTCCGGCAAAACTTATACGTGTTGCCCGCCATTTATGTGCACCTCTGCCCCTGTGACATAAGAAGAAGGCGCGTCGCACAGGAAATAAATGGTGGATGCCACTTCTTCCGGACGGCCAAGACGACGAAGAGGAATTTCTGTGATTAATTCCTCTGTCCCCGGCGACAAGATCGAGGTATCAATCTCCCCTGGGGCAATCGCGTTTACGCGGACACCATGGGGGCCAAAATCAGCAGCCATTTCTCTGGTCAATGCAGCAAGCGCCGCCTTGGAGGTACCGTAAGCCGATCCCGCAAACGGATGAACACGGCTGCCTGCAATAGACGTTACATTAACAATGGCACCTTTTGCCTCCACCAACTGGTCGAACAAGCCTTGGGCCAGCATCATAGGTGCAAAAAGATTGACATTGTACACATGCAGCCAGTCAGAATAGCTGGAATTTAGCGTATTGAAACGAGATCCATCTGGCCCTTTAGGGGAAATGCCCGCATTATTGACGAGCGCATGTAAAGGCTCGCCCCCGAGTTTTTCTTCAATTAAAGCAATGCTTTCTGGCAACTGTTCAACATCGGCAAGATCTAACTGAATGTGGTTTTCTTCACCACCTTCCCATGGGCAATATTCGGAAAATGCCTGACGCGAGACAGTCATAACACGCCAACCGGCGGCGCTAAATCTTTTTACGGTTGCATGTCCGATCCCTCGGCTTGCCCCAGTTAACAAAAGATTTTTCCTTGAATTGCTCATGACATACCCTGCCCATATTTACCGAAAATTAAGCTAATCTATCAGAAGATGTAAGTAATCCCCGCTGAGTATCTGTTTTACCATTAATTGTACGTCTGGGGCAGATTATTTTTTTGCTGAGGAACTAGGATATGAAGTCTGACCGAAAGGGTGAAGATAATCGACAATATCCACGGAATGATGTGCAACGCGTTATTGTCGTTATCAACAACAAACCTTATCTGGCGAAAGACTGGTCACCTGACGGTTTTGCCATCAAGTGTGATGACCAAAAACTACACCTAAATGAGATCGTCACCGGTGTCATTGATGTCTTCGATGTAGAAGACAAAGGTGAATTCAAAGCAAAAGTTGTAAGATTGGCGGCTGATAATCTGGTGGCATTCCAGTTTGCCGAAATCAGTGCGCACATTTTCATGAATTTATGTATCACCGTAAATCTGAATGAAAGCGGTGAAATTAAAGAAGGTGAGTTGGTAGAGCCCAACGTCTAGCGGTGATTTTTTAAGGGTAAAATTACGCGACATTTGGTCCCAATACCCAAATGACTTTCAATTTCAAACTCCCCCCCCTGCAGTTCGGTTAAAGATTTCACCAGCGGCAATCCAAGTCCCGTCCCTGCATATTTTCGGTTGAATGCATTTTCCACCTGACCAAACGGTTGCATAGCAAGCTCAATAGAGCCTTGATCCATGCCGATACCATCATCAATGACTTCGATAAAATACTTATCGTCTCCCAAAGTTCCACAACGGGCAATAACTTCACCGCCAGCGGGCGTAAATTTGATGGCATTTGAGATAAGGTTTAGCCCGATTTGACGTAGTGCATTTTCATCGGCTTCAATCGAAATTTCTGGATTTTGAATATCAAAAACCAAATCCACACGGGCGTCTTGAGCTTGATGTTCAAAGAAAGATCTCATTCCTTCTACCAAATCAGATGGAGAAAGTTTCTGAATGAAAAGCTGAAATTTACCGGCCTCTACTTTGGAGAGGTCGAGAAGATTGTTGATAAGCCGCAACAAATGAGAGCCACTTTCGTGAATATGTTCAGCATATTCACTGTAGTGTTCATTCTGCAAGGAGCCAAACACCTCCTTGGTCATCATTTCGGAAAAACCGATAATGGCATTCAGCGGTGTTCTCAGTTCATGGCTTACATTTGCAAGGAAATTGGTCTTACTAGCGCTTGCTTTCTCTGCCAGTTCTTTCGCCTGAAACAGTTCAGTTTCCCGTTTTTTCCGACCAGTAATATCGGTCAGGGTCAGGACAAACCCGCCTGTATCCAAATAGTTACCCACAAAATGGATGATCTTTCCATCATGACAGAAATGATCGTAGCTGAAATTCTCCGAGATTTCGGTCCAAGGGCAACCCATTCCTTCGAGGTTGGTCAAATCCCCTCTATGATACATCGCTTCGTACAGGTCGGAGATACTCTCAAATGAGCTAAAATTCTCTTCTGGAATACCTGTGATCTTCGAATTATTCCTATTGTATTGAACAATATTGCCCCGACGATCGAGCAACATGATGCCTTCATTCATATTTTCAAAGGTAAGTTGAAGGCTCTCAAGCGCTTTTGCGGATTTCTCCTGGGCGTATAGAGCACGAATGGTTTCGTGAGAATATGCCGCCAGGATCAGGACCAAATCCCTGTCTTCTCTTGAAAAATCATCACCGACTTTACCGTGAAGAGAAAAAACACCGATCAAGGATCCATCGCGTTCTCGCAAGGGATAAACCAGGACACTATCGCCCCTGTATCCATCCCAACCGCTGAGTTTACATTGGTTGATACTCTGCTGATCCATGAGGAGTAATGGTTCACCAGATTTTGAGACCTGTTCAAAAATACTTCCTTCTTCCAAGGGAAGGGTAATTGTTGCAGGTGCATGCCCAGGGTCAAGTGAGTGCACCTGTCGCAACTCATTTCCCTTTACAAGGTATAAGCTACCCCCGGTGGCCCCCAGTGCATCCCCGAGAGTTCTAAGGAGTCCACCGCATAATTCTTCAAGGCTTCGGCAAGTGGTCAAAAAAGTTGCTGCTTGAACGACTTTACGAATTTTGTTGTGAAGAACTTTGAGCCCCTTGCCCGCAGCTCGTCCGCTATCGGCATCAAAATCAGGGATATCAAACAGTGTATTAAGGCAGGTTTGTTCAATTTTGGTTACCAACTCAGATAAGTACTCTGTATGCAGTTCTGTATAATCACTGCACCCTGATTTCATGGCCTCAACTGCACGCGCAGTGGTCGGATACGGATCAAGTACTAAAATGGTAACTGAATTCTTCTGCTTCACCAGAAAATTAAGTTGTTGAAGAAAGTCGCGATACCCCTTTTCAGGAGCCACCGCTGAGATCACATCAAATTCGCGAAGTGCAAGAAGCGGGAGTTTATTGTTGCGAAATGTATGAAAAGTAGGTGTGACGACCGGATCACCCAGCAACGCCTCAATACGGCCTTCCATAACCGGATCATTTGACAAAACTGCCAGATTCACGGACGCCAGATTTCTTTGGGGTACTGCTACCATGACCATCCCTGCGACGCCAAAATTTCGCCGCCATCTACTCAGTCGACCCCCAACAAAAACCTTCTAATAACGGAACTCATCAACGCCGACGCAACAAGAATTTAATGGCTAACCCTAGAAGAAATAGTATTAAAACTAAGTTAAAAAACTTGTAAAAATTGCACTAAATACCCGTAAATACCCCTTTTTGAGTTGAACAAAATTCAATTTTACTAGTACGCTTTATCCAGCTCTTCCAATTCGCGAGAGATCTCTCCCGAGCGTTTGGTAAATCTTGCCAAAAGCAGATAAAACACAGGCACCACCCCAAGCGACAAAATAGTTGAAAACAACACGCCGCCCATGATCACAACCCCAATGGTCTCGCGGCTTTCTGCCCCTGCGCCGGTTGCCATTGCAAGTGGGACGGCCCCGAGTGCCGTAGAGATTGTAGTCATGAGCACAGGGCGAAGGCGCGTAACTGACGCTTCTATAATTGCTTCAAAGATTTCCATCCCCTCATCGCGGAGCTGATTAGCAAATTCAACGATCAAAATCGCGTTCTTAGCCGTCAAACCAATAAGCATGATCACACCGATCTGGCTATAGACGTTAAGGGTTACCCCCTGCATTAACATCGCCCCCAAAGCGCCTGTAACAGCCAATGGTACAGACGTCATAATCACAATTGGGTGAATAAAACTTTCAAATTGAGCTGCCAGCACTAGAAACACCACAAGAAACGCGGTGACAAATGTAAACAAAAGCGCCGCGTTGCTATCCTTAAAGGACCGGCTTAAGCCGCCGTATGATACGCGCGCCTGGTCGCCTGCCACTTCTTGCGCCAGACCTTCCAAATAGGTAAGGGCTTCAGCCATAGTATAATCTGGCCCAAGCGAAGCGGTTACCCGTACGGCGCGGAGCCGGTCCGTTCTTTTGAGTTCCGCGGCGCCAGCGGTTTCAGTAAGGGTAATAAAACTGGAAATCGGGATAAACTTACCGGAAGTTTCTGATCGAACATAAACCTTGTTCAAATCATTGCGTGTTTGCCGATCCTCTGCTTCCGCCCTCATGATCACATCATATTGCTTGCCACCTTTTTCAAACCGTCCAATGGTACGGCTTCCCATCAGCGACTCCAATGTACGCCCAATGGTTTCAATGGAAACACCCAGATCTGAGGCACGGTTTCTATCAATGGATACCCGAATTTGCGGCTGTTTCTCAGAATAGTCCTTATCAACATTCAGAAGTTTTGGGTTCTCACCAGCACGTTCGACAATCTCATCTGCCCACTTGTTAAGCACTTCATATGACGGTCCGCCCAGGATCAACTGGACCGGTGCTCCCCACCCCCGCTGACCAAGGCTAGCGGGATTGATTGCAAAGGCACGCACACCCGGCACAGACAGAAGCCCCGGAAAGATTGAGCGGACAATCTGTTGCTGTGATCTTTCTCGTTCTTCCCACGGCACCAACCGTGAAAACATAAAGGCTGTATTGACCGGACCTGGACGAGAGAAGCTCCCGACCAAGGCAAAGACGCTTTCCGCCTCTCCCTTTTCAACCAGCGGGTTCAGGATCTTTTCGATCTTACCAACACTGCGGTTGGTATATTCCATACTGGCCCCTTCAACAGCTTTCACAGGAATAAAGAAAATACCGCGATCTTCTGTCGGCGCGAACTCCTTTGGCAATGCCTGATAGAAGAAATATCCGACCGCGGAAATTCCAATTGCCATGGCGACAATAAGAATGGGAATGCGAAACGCGAACAGCAGACCCCAACGATAGATATTGGCAAGTCCTACAAAGATGGCCTCTGTTGACTTATAGAACCACCCCTCGCGCTTTTGCTCCACCAGCATTTTCGAACACAACATGGGAGTTAGACTGAGCGCCACGAAGCTGGAGAACATCACCGCCGCAGCAACCGCGATGCCAAATTCCCGAAATAGTCTGCCGGTTGTACCTTCAAGGAAGGAAATCGGTAGAAACACAGCAACCAGAACCAGAGTTGTCGCAATCACAGCGAACGCGACCTGTTTTGCCCCGCGGTTAGCTGCCAAAAGCGGTGGCTCTCCCATTTCAATACGCCGGTGAATATTCTCAAGCACCACAATCGCGTCATCCACCACCAATCCAATCGCAAGCACCAGTGCCAAAAGCGTCAGCACATTTACTGAATAATCCAGTGCCGCAAGCACCATGAGGGTTGCAATAATTGAAACCGGAATGGCTACTGCGGGGATAAATGTTGCGGGGACGGAACGGAGAAACAGGAAAATCACAGCAACGACCAATCCCATCGCAATCCCCAAGGCGATAAACACCTCCTTGATAGATTGACTGATAAATACGGATTGGTCATAGGAAACTTTAAGCTGCACCCCTTCAGGCAGTGTGTCCTGAATATTACGAACGACCTTTTTAACGCCCTCCGCAACCTGCAAAACATTCGCGCCGGATTGCCGTACGACTCCCAGCCCGACCGACACCTTACCATTCACTCTGAGGGCGGTGCGCTCGTTCTCAGCCCCGAGTTCAACACGTGCAACATCTGCAAGACGCACTATGCCGCTGTCATCATGACGAAGGATGATACGTCTGAATTCATCTGCAGTTTCCAAATTGGATCTTGTGCGAATATTAAATTCCCGCTCCGCTGATTCAACACGCCCGGACGGTAACTGGACATTTTGTGAGCGAATTGCCCGCTCAATGTCCTGAGCTGTCAGATTGTGAGCTGCCAGAGCATCGGTATCCGCCCAAACCCGCATCGCGTATCGACGCGCACCGCCAACACGAACATTTGCCACCCCATTGACGGTAGAAAGCAAATCTACAAGATTGCGTTCCGCAAAATCGGTGAGCTCCAAAGGTCCCATTCGCTCACTTCGAAGGGAAAGCCACATAATTGGACGAGCATCGCTTTCAGTTTTGGAAATACGGGGACTATCAGCTTCGTCAGGTAGGACCGAAAGGATACGCGATATCCGTGCCCTGACGTCATTGGTTGCAGCTTCGATATCCCGCTGCAGACTAAACTCAACATTAACGGAAGAACTTTCCTCACGACTTGTCGAATTGATACGCTCCACACCGGCAATACCCGCAACGGCATCCTCAACGATCTGAGTTATCTGGCTTTCAATAATATCGGCGGACGCCCCGCGATAAGTGGTGTTGATGGAAACATTCGGCTTATCAACGTTTGGATACTCCCGCACACTCAGCGCCTGATATGAAAACAAACCAAACAGTACCAGAACCAGCGAGAAGACGATCGCAAGAACAGGACGTTTGATTGAGATTTCAGATAATCTCACTGCCCCACTCCATTTTCTGCGTTGGCTTCTCTGTATTCAAGCTCTTCTATTGTTACCTTTAGCTTACTGCCATTTCGAATCTTCTGAAGTCCTTCAACAACCACCTTGTCACCGATGGAGATACCATCAACGACTTGCACCCAACCTCTTCTTCTTTGGCCAAGTATGATCTCCTGCATTTTTGCCGTACCGTCCTCAGTTGCAACAAACAAACTGCTGCCGGCCGGAGATACTATGATGGCGTGTTCCGGAACCATAAGGGCGGCTTTTTCAAAGCCTGTCTCCAACGAAACAGAGAGATACATACCGGGGCGAAGCGCACCGTCTGGATTTGAGAGGGTTCCTCGAATTTTTACAATTCGGGTAACCGGGTCTACGCGGCTCGCGATCGCCTGAACTTTCCCTTCAAACACACGCCCCTTATAGGCAACGCTCGTCGCTAAAAAGGACTGGCCCGGCTTCACTGTGGCGAGAAACGCCTCGGGCAGACCAAAATCCAGTTTAAGCGTATTCACATCATCCAGTGTCGTAATCATGTCACCAGGGCGAACCAATGAGCCAACACTCACTTCATGGAAGCCAACAGCACCATCAAATGGCGCTCGAATTTCATATTCATTAAGCCGTGCCTGATCTGCCTGAACCTTGGCTTCGGCCACCTTCATCTCAGACAGTTGCAAATCCACACGCGCCTTAGGGGCGTTCCCGCTTTTATATAGCTTGAGAGTACGTTCATACAATTTCCGGCTATTTTCCAATTCTGCCTGACTTTCGGCCATTTCAGCACGAACTTCCGTCGCATCAAGGGCCACAAGCAACTGTCCTTTTGAGACCTTCGCACCTTCTTTAAAAGCGAGGTTTTTGATAATCGCGGATATTTTACTCGTGAGGTTTACGGACTGATTAGCCTCCAGTGTTCCAACAGCCGTGATGGTGGATTTCAGATCCGCCGTCCCAACAGGTACAGCAATCACGGCCACAGGTCGACCTCCCCGTTTGCCACCTTTGCTATTGTCCGCAGCCTCTTCTGACAAAAAGGGAATTTGATCCTGATATTTCCAGCCAGCAAATGCCGCCGCGCCTATGGCGATCAGAATAATTAGTTGTGTTGTTATTTTCATATCTGGCTTTCCATCCGCGAAGACAAGGATGATAGTGACGGACAAAAATTGAAATCAACCTAAAAATCTGACAAAACGGGATCGTGATCTTAATTCCTGTTCTAGCATATACGGATATTTCTCATGACAGTTCATCTCTTTACACATCGTGATTGCCTTTTTCACGACAATGGAAAAGACCATCCAGAGAAAGCTGATCGTTTGAGAATGGTCTGGCATTACCTGGAAGAGGAAGGGTTTGAAGACATTATCAAACATGAGGCCTCTCTCGCGGAAGAGGATCTTCTAAAGCTCGCACATACACCTGACTACGTTCAGTATATTAAAAGTCATCGCCCCTCTTCCGGTATTGTGCAATTGGATCCAGATACTTTTATGTCTCCGGGCAGCTATGAGGCGGCCTTACGGGCTGTTGGCGCGGTGCGGGACGCCGTGGATTTTGTTATGGCGGGAAAAGGTAAGATCGCCTTTTGTGCCGCCCGCCCCCCGGGTCATCACGCCGAACAGAACAAGGCCATGGGTTTTTGTCTGTTTAATCAGGTAGCCATCGGGTCCATTTACGCACACCAGAAATATGACATTCCCAAAGTCGCGGTTATGGATTTTGACGTTCATCATGGAAATGGTACCCAAGCGATTTTTGAGCCGCACCCTCACCTATTCTATGCCTCAACCCATCAGGAAGCGCCTTTTTACCCCGGCACGGGGCATGCTCATGAGACGGGTTGTGGCAATATTGTAAACGCCCCCCTCCCCGAAGGAAGTAACGGCACCCTGTTCAGAAGTAAAATGGAGGAGATGATTCTTCCTGCACTCGATAAATTTGCGCCGGATCTTCTGTTTATCTCTGCCGGTTTTGATGCCCATCACGCTGACCCGTGTGCAGGCCTCAACTGGACTGAAGAAGATTATCAGTGGGCAACGGAAAAACTGCTCGAAATTGCAAAAAAACACTCACATGGCAGGATCATTTCCGTGATGGAAGGTGGTTATGATCTTGTAGGACTTGCACAAAGTGCGCAAATACATGTGAAGACGTTGCTTGACGCTTAATCCCGGAGTATAAGGAGCAAAAGGAGAGAGCATGTCCGAAGAAAACGAAATTCCAGCAGATATTCAGGAAATGTCCTTTGAATCTGCCATGCAGGAACTGGAGGCCATTGTTGAAAAACTGGATTCCGGAAATGTGGATCTAGATCAATCTATCGACATTTACACACGCGGCTCTCAACTGAAATCGCATTGCGAGCAAAAGCTTCGTGCTGCGCAGGAACGCGTGGATAAAATTGTTAATCAGAACGGCACTCTGAGCACCCAGCCTGCCAATGTAGAATAACCGAGATCGCGTTGCCGATCCGTTTCAATTGAGACCGTATATGAACGACGATTTTTCAACAGCACTCCGTCAAACCGCCGAACTTATGGATCGGGAATTGTCCGAGTTTCTTCCTGAATCTGACAATCCCGAGAAACAACTGCACAGTGCAATGCGCTATGCTGCATTATCTGGCGGCAAACGTCTTCGCGCGTTTCTGGTGATCCAGAGTGCGGATCTGTTCAATGTGTCGCGAGACTATTCAGTGCGTGTTGCTGCGGCACTGGAAATCATGCACACCTATTCTCTGGTTCATGATGATCTCCCATGCATGGACGATGACGATTTGCGCCGAGGTGTTCCAACCGTTCACAAGAAGTTTGACGAAACGATCGCTGTTCTCGCAGGTGACGCCCTACAGGCGATGGCTTTCGAAATCCTTGCAGACCCTTTGACACACCCTTCTGGAGATGTCCGTGCGTCTCTGGTTCGCAAGCTCGCGATGGCCGCAGGTGGACATGGAATGGTCGGCGGGCAAACCATGGATATCTATACAGAGCAGGATGATCTTTCTGTTGCAACCATTACCCGTCTGCAACAGATGAAAACGGGGGCGCTGATCACGTTTGCCTGTGAAGCGGGTGCTATTTTGGGGCATGCTGATCCTGCTAAACGCACCGCCCTTCGCGCCTATGCCCATGACCTTGGGCTGGCTTTCCAGATTACGGACGACATATTGGATGTTGAAGGCACAAGTGAAGAAATGGGCAAAGCAACGCGCAAAGATGTGGATGCTGGAAAAGCCACGTTTGTTTCATTACTAGGTCTGGAAAAAGCCAAAATTCACGCTGATATGTTGTCTGAACAAGCAATCAGCCATCTGGACGTATTTAATAGCAAGGCAGATCTTTTGCGGGACGCAGCTGAGTTTACTGTCAAACGCAATAAGTAGAATCGAGTATTATTGTGAGCACAAGACCACATACCCCGTTGCTGGATAAGGTAAAAGAACCCAAAGATATGCGGAATTTTACCATCGATCAGCTCAAACAATTGGCTGACGAGCTTCGTCAGGAAACCATTGATGCTGTTTCCGTAACGGGCGGCCACTTGGGTGCCGGGCTTGGTGTGGTTGAGCTAACGGTTGCTATACACCACGTGTTCAATACCCCCGAAGATCGCCTAATCTGGGATGTGGGGCATCAATGTTACCCGCATAAAATCCTGACAGGACGCCGTGATCGCATTCGGACACTTCGCCAAGCTGGCGGTTTGTCAGGCTTCACGAAACGATCTGAAAGTGAATATGACCCTTTCGGTGCAGCACATTCTTCCACATCAATTTCCGCGGGGCTTGGTATGGCTGTTGGTCGTGACCTTAAAGGCCGAACCAACAATGTTGTCTCTGTGATCGGCGATGGTTCCATGAGTGCCGGCATGGCATATGAAGCCATGAACAATGCCGGCGCTATGGACAGCCGGCAAATCGTCATTTTGAATGACAACGATATGTCCATCGCCCCTCCCGTTGGAGCCATGAGTGCTTATCTGTCAAGGCTTCTATCCGGACCTTCATATCGCAATATCCGTGAATTGATGAAGCAGATTGCATCGCGCCTTCCCGACCCACTGGAGCGGACAGCCAAACGTGCCGAAGAATTTGCCCGAGGCATGGTCACAGGTGGCACTTTATTTGAAGAACTTGGCTTCTATTATATTGGTCCGATTGACGGGCATAATATGGAACATCTGATCCCGGTCCTCAAAAATGCAAGGGATTCAGAAACCGGGCCTATCCTTATCCACTGCGTGACACAGAAGGGCAAGGGTTATGCTCCTGCCGAGGCCGCTGCTGATAAATATCATGGTGTTGCCAAGTTTGATGTTGTGACAGGTGCTCAGGACAAAGGCATCCCAAATGCCCCCTCCTACACCAAGGTGTTTGCGGATGCTTTGATGAAGGAAGCCATAAAAGACGAAAATATTGTTGCTGTCACTGCTGCAATGCCAGATGGCACAGGTCTTTCCAATTTTGCTAAAGAATTTCCAGACCGCTGCTTTGATGTAGGTATTGCTGAACAACATGCTGTAACTTTCGCAGCGGGGTTGGCGACCGAAGGCATCAAACCCTTTGTTGCTATCTATTCTACATTCCTACAGCGCGGTTATGATCAGGTTGTTCATGACGTGGATCTGCAAAATCTACCCGTAAGATTTGCCATCGACCGGGCAGGTCTTGTTGGCGCGGATGGTGCCACACATGCAGGTTCCTTTGACACGACTTATCTTGCTTGCCTCCCCAATATGGTTGTGATGGCTGCCGCTGACGAGGCGGAGCTTACCCATATGGTGGCCACTGCTGCGGCCTATGATGATGGCCCTATTTCATTCCGTTATCCACGCGGCGAGGGCGTTGGCGTTGACCTTCCTGAGGAAGGTGAAATTCTCGCAATCGGTAAAGGCCGTATCGTCAAAGAAGGAAGCAAAGTCGCCATTTTGTCTTTTGGCACCCGTCTGGAAGAAGCCATCAAAGCGGCTGAGGCTCTCGATAGCCTTGGTCTTTCTACGACTGTTGCCGATGCACGCTTCTGCAAACCACTGGATGAAGACCTCATTCGCAAACTGGTCGCAGAGCATAGTCTTCTTCTAACCGTCGAAGAAGGATCTGTAGGTGGTTTTGGAAGTCACGTCATGCAGTTCCTCGCCATGAATGGTCTTCTTGATGGGGACATTAAAGTCCGCCCTATGTGCATGAACGATACATATGTGGATCACGGAAAACCTGAAAAAATGTATGACGAAGCTGGCCTGAATGCTGCGCAGATGATCTCCGTTGCACTGGAGGCGCTCGACATTGAGTCAGACAGCTCCAAAAACATTTCCTCTCTCTAGGTAATGGTTTCCCAACGACTGGATATGGCGCTTGTATCGCAAGGACTTGCGCCAACCCGCGCCCGTGCGCAAAGTCTTATCCAGGAAGGGCTTGTTGAGATTGATGGAGAGCCAGCAAGAAAGCCCAGCCAGAAAGTGAGTGATAGTGCGCTGCTAACCTTGTCGTCAGATGAAAAACAATGGGTTGGTCGCGGTGCTTTGAAATTGATCAAGGCCCTCGATCACTTCCATATCGACCCCAAAGGAAAAGTGGCCGCGGATATTGGCGCATCAACCGGCGGATTTTGTGAAGTTCTGCTGGAACGGGATGTTCAGAAAATCTACGCTGTTGATGTGGGACATGATCAACTGCATCCCACGATTATGTCAGACCCGCGTGTGATTAATATGGAAGGGGTGAATGCTAAAACCCTCTCCGCTGACGTCATACCGGAACCACTGGATCTGATTGTCAGTGATGTCAGTTTTATTTCTTTGGAAAAAGCCTTGCCCGCTGCACTTTCTCTCTGTAAATCAGGCGCCTATCTTGCCGCTTTGATTAAACCGCAGTTTGAGGTTGGCCGTGAGAATATTGCGAAAGGTGGCATTGTAAAGAACCCGGAAATCGCCGCCGCCGCCGCAAAGCGAATTGAAGACTGGATTAATGGCCTGGAAGGCTGGTCAAGCCTTGGCGTAACACCCAGCCCCATTAAAGGGGGGGACGGCAATACTGAATTCCTGATAGGAGCCCGATATGAGCGATAAAGTTGAGATTGAATATATCGGGGTAGCCGGTGACGGTGTCGGTACATTGAACGGTAAAAGCTATTACGTGCCTTACACTGCGCCGGGCGATGTGGTGTCTATCCAAAACTCAGAACAACGCGGCCAGGGCAATGCGGCTGAAGTAGATGAGTTCCTGAAAAAATCAGAATTACACGTCCCTGCAGAGTGCAAACATTACGGCATTTGCGGGGGGTGTAATGTACAACATCTGACAAATGAGTTTGTTGAAAACTGGAAAAGCGAACTCATCACGTCAGCACTGGAAACAAAAGAGCTACCTTTACCAGAAATTAAACCGATTGAAACCAGCCCAATACACAGCCGCAGGCGGGTTGAGTTTGTCGCCGCGAAACGCAAAAAAGGGGTAATGATCGGGTATCACAGACCCAAATCTCATCAAATATTTGATGTAGGCGAATGCCCTTTGCTGGTTCCAGAATTGCTCGCCTTGGTGAAACCGCTTCGCATCCTGCTTCCTGAATTGATGGCGCGAAATAGTCAGGCCCGCCTTACCCTGACTATGACAAATAACGGGATTGATCTTGTTATTGCCACGGCACACAGTCTGGATTTGGAAGGCCGTGAAAAACTGGCGCGGTTTGCTCAAGATCACAAACTATGCCGCCTGACTTGGAATGATGATGTTGAGAAACTTCAGGATCAGATCGCTGCTGTCAGGCCCGCTGTCATTACTGTTGGCGATGTAGAGACCCAACTTCCTGCGGGAGGGTTTTTGCAAGCTACTGAACATGGTCAGGAAACACTTATCCGCCTTGTTTGCGCTGAACTTGGGTCAAAAGAAAAAGTCGTCGATTTGTTTGCAGGCTGCGGCACCTTTTCACTTCCTGCCGCCAAGCACGCCCGCGAAGTTTTAGCTGTAGAAGGCAACCCTTACCATACAGATAATATGAAAATTGCGGCGAACAGGCAGATGCTGCCTCTCCAAACGGAAACACGGGATCTGTTCAGACGCCCTCTCCTTGCGGATGAGTTCAAGCCATTTGATACGGTGATCATCGACCCACCGCGTGCTGGTGCCAAGGCGCAGGTAGAAGAAATTGCGCGATCAAAAATCACCAAAGTTTTGGCTATTTCCTGCAACCCGAAGAGCTTTGCAAGAGATGCTGAAGTACTTATTGATTACGGGTTTAAGATGGGCCCCATAACACCAGTGGATCAGTTCAGATGGTCAAATCATGTGGAGTTGTTCACCACATTCACCCGCTAGCCGATGCGTGATTTTCGCCCTAACGAAAAGGGCGATACAGGGGTTTCCTGAACTCGGCCGATAACGTCACCGCTTAAATAGTCTACGTTTATTTCAAACGCACGGCGTGCGATGTCATCACTTTCAACCCCCCGCCAAAAGGTCCTAAAGCCATGACTCTTGGCCCGTTCAATAAGAGGCTCAATCCATAACAGATCTTCTTCGTAATCCCCAAAGAAACTAATTCCGAAAACAGGAAGATCACTCACAGTGTCAAATTCATTCCAGTCAGGCCCCACCTCAAAAACAAACCCAAGAACAAGTGGGTTTAACGTAGTCAGAATTTGCCGAATACGACTGTTCAAAATACCATCAGGAATATTGGTAATGTTTATGACGAGATGCTTCAAAGTGTACGCAGGTAACTGTTTGATAATCCCTGCATATTCGTATCGCCGATAGGAGTTGGCCAAAGTATCGTAATCAACCGTGGCAAATACCAACGGCTTGTTTCCCAAGTTACCCAGTGACCTCATGGCAGCCTTGCTTTCATGAAGAAGGCTGTAATCAATTCCTGCTCTTTCCCGCTGACCATGCAAGGCGGCAAGTTCCGAATTTTCGATACGTTCTTTTCTTCCATCAACCAGTCTGCAAGGCAGCAGTTCAGTCATGGAAACCAGATTTTTCTGGCAATTAACAACAGAACGAAAGAGGACAGAATTTATTTCCTTCGCTTTGGAAGAGCCATTTTCCTGTTTTTCCTCTTCAACATCAGAAACAGCAAAATTCAGGTACTCAACCAGTTCGTCTGGTGAGTTAAATTCACTAATATGTTCGATCAGATTGACATCCAAAACTACTGTTTCGATAGAAACCACTTCCTGATCAGGTAGTTCCCCAAATAAGAGTTGCAGTAGCTCTTTAGCCAATTGATTGGCTTTTTTAAGGCCTTCCTCGTAAGTCGTATCAGCAAAAAGAAGAGCGAAACGGCTTTCCGCCATTTTCACAAACATGTCCTTTTTGCCGAGCTTTTTAGTGAAAAAAGCTTCCACCGCTTGATCAACACGCTTCTCCAGCTTCTCCCATTGCTGGGCATATTTCTCTTTGACCTGATCCAAGCCGACAATCTGAAGGCTACTGGCTAGAAGAGATTTGGTAGCCTGTTCCTTGCTACCGCCAAAATTGCGAAGAAACTGCCCGACTTGCCCGATTTCATGATGCTGCACGACCTTACTCCCCTTCGCATTGGAAGGAGGGGCCGAAGATTGAGCTCCACTTTTTGTAGTATCTTGCATCATTAGCATTCGAACAAAGTATTTACAGTTACCGAATCAGTCTCTGATTTTACCATTGGCAAATCGGCTTAATATCCCCAAAACTTGGTAAAAAATGGTTAACCTCAATCATCAAACCATTATTTTGTTTAGCCTTTTCTCATCAATTAAATTTGAATGCTTATTTAAACCTCCTGTTAACGCCACAGAGTCATCGTATTTCTGACAAAAGCCAAACCCATGATGGCGTTTAACTTTTAAAGAGGAGAGCAGGATGGTTGATCTGGATAATCTTGAAATTGGCGTTCCGATCGCAGCGACCAATCTGATCTACCCTCGATCTCTAGAACCTTTTCACGTTTCAACGGTGAAGCAACAATTTCAAAAACTGTCAGGAGCTGCCCATTGGTGCGGATACGCTTTCTTAAATTCCATACCCGCACAGCTCCGCCGAAATATTATGTGTCATACCGAAACTGAAAATGTCGGGGTGGTTATGTTTAGCGAAACGCCCAGTCAGAACAGGTTCATCATCCGTGACATTCACGATAATTTCAGACTTCTAAACCCAGACGGTCACACAATATTTATGGCAGAGCAGCTGGATGATGTGCTGGACAAGTTTTTGAAACGCGCCCTCAGCTGATTGCTTGATCCCCACTCGTTTGTGGCTATAGTTCCCTCAAGTATCACTGAAGGAATTGATTGTGCAGGAACACTCTCTTGACACCACAGGGTTAAGCTGTCCATTGCCGGTTTTAAAAGCAAAAAAACTGGCAAAAACACTTGAGATTGGGGACCTCCTGACAGTAACTGCGACAGATCCGGCCTCAAAGATTGACTTTGGCCATTTCTGCCATACAGACGGCCACACCCTTCTTTCTCAAGAAGAAAAAGAGGGTGTGTTCACCTATCATATTCAGATTGGCGTAAAGCCCGAGTAGTTCAGCCTTCGCCTTCATTTCCATGAGGTTGATTAGTTGAGACCTGAGTGCTTTTTCCAACTCCCTCGCTCGGTGGGACAAACGCTTCCGGAATATCGGCCCCTTCTTTTCCTCGATATATTGTCATGGACGGGAAGGCGAACCCGGTTCCCGCACCTTCTACGATCTGCTTGATGTTGTATGCAAAATCCTGCTTGATCGAGAGCCATTCACCCCAATTAGTCGTTTTGGTAAAGCAGTAGATCATGATGTCAATACTGCTCGCATTAAAGCTATCAGTGACGACAAATAAAGTAGCTTCCTCTGGTTGAGCGAAATCGGGGTTCCCAATCAGATAATCCTTTATTTGCTCCGTAATGGCCTGAAGCTGTTGAACTGATGTGGAATACTCAACACCAATTTTCCAGTAAATCCGGCGATAGGTCATTTCTGAAAAATTAGTGACAGCCTTATCAGCAAATACCGCATTTGGAACAATGGTCGGTGCCTTATCAAAACGGCGGATCATTGTGGAGCGGAACCCGATTTTCTCAACAGTTCCTTCAACAATGCCTTCAACAAGCACCCAGTCCCCCACATGGAAGCGTTTCTCTGCAAGAATAAGAAAACCACTGATCAGGTTTTTAAATAGATCCTGAGCACCCAAGGCAACGGCAACACCAACGAGTCCAAAACCCGCAATAATCGGACCTACTTGAATGCCCCATAATTCCAAAATAGTCGCAGCACCAAGGCAAACAACCAGTCCTTTCAGTACCTTGATCGTGAAAGAGACCATCTCTTCTGAAAATATCTGCTCCAGCTTGCTCATTAAAAAGCGAAGTGGATCTACAAGACAAAATAATCCCCAGAAAAGGTTAAATACGATGAGAGAACGGACGATATGATCAGACATGCCGTTCAAAACTTCTTTGTCTGCGAAACCGCTGATTTCAATAGCAGCATAAGCGCCGATGACAATAGGAACGAAGCGAATTGGCCCTTCCAGTGCATCAACAATCTGATCGTCAAAGCTGTTACGGGTGCGGCGGGTCAGACCTATAAGCCGGTTGACAACAAATCTTGTGAAGACCCCTCTGAGTGTCAGGGCAACGAGTAAAATAGCAAGCGCGGGAATTATGGCGTTAAATTCAATACCCATATATCCATCATTCCAGACATCCTTCAGGATCTCCCAGAATTTGACGATTGATGCTTCCAAAATATTCCCTCTTTAATAATTCCGCTCACGAGTATCTGAGTGAAGGTTGACTTAACCGCTGATTTTGACAACTTCAAGAAAACGATCTACTTCGCATTCTGTAGTATTCCACGACGTTACAAGTCTCACATTTCCTTCGCTCCGCTTCCCCATCACGTAGAAAAGAAAACCATCTTCTTCAAGATTTGTGATCATTTTTTCAGAAAGGGTTACAAAAAGAATATTCGCATCCACACTATGATCGATCACAATCGGATTTTCATTATTGGAAGCAAGTCCTGTCGCCAGACGGGTCGCCATCTGGTTGGCATGATCCGCCATTTCAAGCCAAAGACCGTCCTCCACATAGCGTTTCAGCTGCGCTGACAGGTATCTGGATTTTGAGAACAGGTGAGCCCCCCGCTTACGTCTAAACTCAAATTCCTTGGCTTTTTCCTGATTGAAAAAGACAACCGCTTCAACAGCCATGGCTCCGTTCTTTGTCGCTCCGAAAGAAAGGATATCAACGCCCCCTTTCCAGGTAATTTCCGAAGGATGACATCCAAGAGAGGCAACTGCATTGGCAAATCTCGCACCATCCATATGCAAGCCGAGATTATAGTCTTTTGCCACCTGACCGACAGCAGCCACCTCATCAGGTGTGTAAACAGTCCCACATTCAGTTGTCTGAGTAATGCTGATGGCCTTTGGCGGGACGTGATGCACATTTTCCGGATCAGTCCTGGATAAGGCGTCTTCCAAAACTTGAGGGTCAAGTTTCCCTGCATCTCCATCCAGCAAAACGAGTTTGGCCCCACCAGTGTAGAACTCTGGCGCCCCGCATTCATCCCCTTCAATATGGGCAAGTTTGTGACAATAAACCGAGCCGTAGGAAGGTGTCAGCACAGACAGAGAGAGTACATTTGCCGCTGTTCCTGTTGCCACGGGAAACGCACGCAAGTCGCAGCCGAACAAATCCTGAAGCTGTTTTTCCATCTGAATTGTTGTCTGGTCATTACCATAGCCCATTGCCGGCCCTTGATTTTCCTGCAGCAATGCATCCATCAACTCCGGGCAAACGGGAGCTGCGTTATCACTGGCAAAATTCTTGCGCGTAATGGCTGACATTAGCTCTATTTTCCTTCTATCTTCAATTCAGCTTTTTCAAACCCATCATCGGAAGATGGGTGAAAAGCAGCGATTTCAATTTTATTTGCATTATCAACAGAAGCGATCAGCCAAAAAAGATCTGGCTCGTAGATCATCTTCTCATCCGTCTTTGACGGTCTGGCATCCCCATCTGGGTGCGAGTGGAAGACACCTATAACCGCGCGACCGTCTTCACGGCACTGTTTTTCCGCCTTAATCCGAACCGTGGGATCAATTTCAAAAAACCGCTTTGGCTCACTGGCAATATTTTCTGACACAATAACCTGAGACACACATGCATCATTTCCGATGAGCAAAGCACAGGCTTCCTCAGGATAGCAACGTCTCCCCAAGTCCTTTAATTGTTTCATATGCTCAGATGTAATGCACAACTGCATGTCTGGCTCAAGGGTTCAGCAAAAGACGGCCAATCTCTTTTCCGGTTGCCGGACTAAACACCAGAATGAGTTCAGGTTTTTCAAATCGTTCATATGTAATCAACAGTAAGCCTTGATCCGCTTTAACAGATCCCACACTTAAGCCAGCGGGAACGTTGATGTTAACTTCGCCAAAACTTGAAATACTGCTGGTGACGATACCTGTTGGTAGCGGAATTTCCTGCACTGTTTCGGTTTCTGTCGTCTTCGTTGCGCGCTTATAAATCGTCACACCGATCAGGGATGCCACACCAATAATTAAAATTCCGAGAATAATCACAACGGATTTCAGAAAAGTGGTGTTTGGAACTTCTTCTTCTGTCATAAGATCTGCCAGTATAGTTTCTTTACGGATATCCACATATGCCATCACCTGAAGGTACACATCAAGTTGAAGTTTCGGCCGAAGACGTTGGAGAACGTCTGGACAGGTTTCTTGCGGAAAAATTAGGGGGCCTTTCCCGAAATCGTGTAAAACCTTTGGTTAAAGATGGCAAGGCAAGCCTTGCTGGTGAAGTTATCACGGATCCTTCACGCCGCGTTCGTGAAGGCGAAATTTATGAGATCACAATTCCGGAAGCCCGCGATCCCGATCCGATACCACAAGACATCCCCCTCGATATTGTATTTGAGGATGAACATCTGATTGTGGTCAACAAGCCCGCCCGTATGGTCGTTCACCCTGCGGCAGGAAATTGGAGCGGCACCCTTGTCAACGCATTGCTTTTTCACTGCGGCGATAGCCTTTCTGGGATTGGAGGGGTAAAACGCCCTGGCATTGTCCACCGTATTGACAAAGAAACCAGTGGTCTGATGGTAGTTGCAAAAACGGACGCTGCTCATCAGGGCCTGGCCACGCTATTTGAAAATCATGACATCGAAAGAACCTACCGCGCCATTGTCTGGGGCCGCGTTTATCCTCTATCCGGTACGATTGAGGGCAACATCGGGCGCGACCCCCATAATCGAAAGCGTATGGCAATCGTGACAAACGGCGGGAAAGAAGCGATTACCCATTATGAAGTTGAAGAAAACTTCGAAGACATCGCCTGTCTGGTAAAATGCAATTTAGAAACAGGTAGAACCCACCAGATCAGGGTGCATATGGCTAAAGAAGGTCATCCTTTAGTGGGCGATCCTGTCTATACGCGGCCCAAACTCAGCCGTACAAAATCACTTCCCGAAGCCCGGCAAAATGTCATACGCAAATTTCCAAGGCAGGCTTTACATGCACAAACCCTTGGTTTTGTGCACCCCATCACAAACAAACCCTTGAAATTTGAGGTAGAATTCCCATCTGACATGAAGAAACTGCTTCATGCATTTCGGGGGTAGGAGTGCGCTGATCGCGTAACGACAGTAAACCAATATCCCTTATACTACGTAGAAGTTTCATAAAAGCTGGCTAAGATAGCAGTGATCCGGAACTTGCTACATCAACAAGGAGAGGGTTTAAAACCAAATGAGCAATTCGTCTCTGCCAACCATCACACCTGAAGGTGGGTTGACGCGCTACCTTCAGGAAATTCGCAAATTCCCAATGCTGGATCCAGACGAGGAATACATGCTGGCAAAAGCCTGGAAGGAACGTGAGGATTCGGAAGCCGCTCACAAAATGGTGACGAGCCATCTACGTCTTGTGGCCAAGATTGCCATGGGTTACCGCGGATATGGCCTCCCCGTTGGAGAATTGATCGCCGAAGGCAATGTCGGCATGATGCAAGCCGTTAAACGATTTGAACCTGAAAAAGGGTTTCGACTGTCCACATATGCAATGTGGTGGATCAGGGCTGCCATTCAGGAATACATTCTTCGCACATGGTCCCTTGTGAAAATGGGGACAACGGCGGCGCAGAAGAAACTCTTCTTTAACCTCCGCAAAGTCAAAGGCCAAATACAAGCCATTGATGATGGCGACATGACACCAGAACAGGTGGAGACCATTTCCACAAAACTAGGCGTGTCCGAGGAAGAAGTTGTCAACATGAACCGCCGCCTTACTGCGCCGGATCATAGCCTGAACTCGCCAATGCGTGCTGATAGCGAAGGAGAGTGGATGGACTGGCTCGAAGATGACAGTCCAAATCAGGAAACCGTATATGCGGAAAGTGAAGAGCTGAAACGCCGTAAAGCAATGCTGGAAAGCGCAATGGATTGCCTGAACGACCGCGAGAAGCATATTCTCACTCATCGCCGCCTACGCGAAGACCCTTTGACACTTGAAGATCTGAGCCAGGAGTTCGGCATCAGCCGCGAACGGGTTCGTCAGATTGAAGTTCGCGCCTTCGAAAAGCTACAGAAGGCAGTAAAAGCCAAAGCGTTTGAAGAGCGTTTGAACTAAATGACCTTTTCAATATGAAAAAGCCGCTGTGGAGCGGCTTTTTTTGTGCGCATCTTCATTATGTTGCACTTGCGAGAAAAGCGACTATGATTGCTCGATAACCTATCAATCAGAAACAACCCACCCAACCAACAGGGGGCACGATATGAAACGTACCATTACGCTATCCGCAGCACTTATTGCCCTTGGCAGCACACCAGCTCTGGCCCACACCGGTCATGATGCAGGCGGCCTTATCTCTGGCCTTTCCCACCCACTTCTTGGACTGGATCACATCTTGGCAATGGTCGCTGTCGGCCTATTCGCAGTTCAAAGCGGCGGCAAAAGCAAATATACACTACCAGCACTTTTCGTCGTAGCTATGCTGGCAGGCGGTGCACTTGGCTTGACTGCCCTTAACGTTCCATTTGTTGAAGCCGGTATCGTTGGATCCGTTGTTCTGTTGGGTGCAGCAATTGCCTTTGGACGTAAAATCCCAACGGTCGTTTCCGCAACCATGATTGCAGTATTTGCCATGTTCCACGGTGTCGCACACGGTGCTGAAATTCCAGCGACAGCTTCAGTACTGACATTTGCGGCTGGCATGACTGTTTCAACAGCTGCCTTACATGTACTCGGCTTAGGGATCGGAACTGTTGCCCCTGCTGTACTGCGTATCGCTGGAGCAGCTATTGCTCTTAGTGGTCTTGCCCTGACAGCGATGTAAAAAAGCAGTCATTAAAAAACAAAAGGGCCCTCTCGGGCCCTTTTTTATTAGCGAGAGAAACCCGCCGCCGATTTCATAGGAACATATCCCATAGGCTTCATCGCCTTTTGAACCCGTTCATCCGGATCACCATATAAAGTACATGCTGTAGGTTTAAGTACACCCATAAACCGGCCTGCAAACTTGCTTCCAAAATTACCCATATGGACCATAGTTGCGTCAGAATCTGTGTAACGTTCAAAGATATGACAGACTTTTTCATCTTCGCTGAGAGACCACTCATAGTTTAGTGCACCAGGCTCATCGGCCTTGGTCGCTTCTGACATCTCTACCATCAGGCTTTTAAGTTCGTCCAGCTTGCCGTCTTTTACATCGGCTTCGATAATCCAATAGACATGGTTTGACATGGTTGTCCCCGTTTTGTTTGTTGCGTTACAGGAACTATATCAAAGCATTACACATTCATGTAGATTTTTTATTCTTTTGTATCGGATTCTTTCTTTTGGCTTTTGGCTGACCCAGGCACGCCTGTTTTGGAATCTTCAACAATCCGACCGCCCCACTCTTCGATCATCTTCATCCGTCTTTTTTCGAGCTTTCCAACTAAGTGCCTAGCTTGGACTTCATAAACGCCCTGCACAACAATGGGGACCCCCCAAAGGAGGAAAGCTGCTATCCCGGCGCCACCAAACATCAACAGCCACATGAACACATCCGTAAGTAACCGCATAGCCTGATCGATCGTGTGCCCTCTCTCCCACAGGAAACCAATAACAGGGACGACACCTGCCAGATTTAGTGCAGTCATCGCGGCGATACTACCTTTGACACGACTTGGATTTACAAAAGTCGCAACGATACTTGGGATCATGCCAACCGTCAGAACTATAATAGTCGGAGGTGCAACGACAGCCCCCACTCCTAAAAAAATGAGCAGTGGCAAGACACCTTTTGTCGCCTCTTTTGCTTGATCTGCACTCACTTTTTTACCTCAAAAAATACATGTAGGAGAGCCCCATACTCGTCATCAGAGCTGCGATTGAAATAATGGATGCTAGCCAATGGCCGTATTTCTGCGCTGCCAATTTGCGCGCCTCAGTACCGGCTTCCAACGCTCGCATCCCCTCAACAATTTTTATGAACACCTGTAGCGCCTGACGGTATTCACGGCCATCCCGGTTCATATTGTTCTGCAAATCAATGTCTTTTAAGATCCGATCGATATTTCCAGTTTCGACCGCTTTTGCAAGTTTTCTCAGTATGGTTTCCCGTCTGATATCCGAATTTATTGACTTGATGAAGGGTTTCAAAATTTTTGCGGCCCAAGCTGCCAAACCGGGTTTTGGAGAGGGGCTGATAAGCGTCTGCAACCTGGCGAACAAGGCCACCAAATGCAACGTATATTCGATGCCACCGGGTTGCATGCTGCTGAATTTCTGAAAATGCTTTGCCAGAGATTTATTTCTGGCAGCCAAAAAGGCGGCGATATGTCTGTCAAAAGGTTTGATATTGCCATCCGCTTTCAGCGCCCGTGCTTCCAAAACGTCCACTAATGTTTCAACGTCTTTCACAAAAGCCCCTTCAAACACTGACCCTAAACATGGCAACTGTGGATTTAGTTCATATAAACAGCGTTCTAAGCCAAAGCCGATAACGTCTCGCTTCTCCATATATTCAAAACACTCTGTCGCCAGATTAATTTTGAGCCAACTTTCCTTCTTCTTACCAGGTACAAGCCCTGTGGCCGCTGGCTTTGTTGAGACGTCAGAATAGATAACATCAAGCAAGGTCCCATTTTCCAGCAATTCGGCCATGGAGTTTTTTAACGCGCCTGCAACTCGAAAGGCACAGGCAAGTAAACTTGGAAATCCGCCTCTTGAAAAAGACACTTCGCGATACCAAAAAGCCCCGTCTCCATCCAGAATTGCACAGGCTTTTGAAACACTCTGGGTATCTCCCTGGCGCCCCCGTCCGCTGGCAATCCCCTTCAATGAGATTTCAGCCATGCGCGTTGCCGCATCTTTATCGCCCAAAGAATTGCGAACCCAGCTTTCCAGCTTGCCATTTTCCATCAATGTGAACGCTTGTGCGGGGCGTTGGGTCATTGCAAGAGATAACAAGCGAGGAGACACATATTCCTGTTCTTCAAAAACAATTGGACCTGGGGCCTGTCTGTCTCCAAAACCTGGTCTGGGTCTTTCATAAACGCCATCACGCCAGCGTTTTAAAACTTCAACATTCCACCTGCGTGTCGGATCATCATTGAGAAGGCCCGCAAGCAGAAATCCAACACGTGTTGATGCAGGAATTTTGGGTACCAGAACCGCGTAACTGCCGTGCTGTAGTTTGGCAGCGTACAATTCTTCTCGGCTTCGTCCTTCGCCCGGAAGAACACCGCCCAACATATGCACAATCGTGACACCCAAAGCGTAGATATCATACATGATATCACCGCGGCCCCGCCCTTCGGCAAGTGCGTTTGCACTTTCAACAGGCTCATACACAGCGGGTTGTAGCGAGCCGGCTGGTGTAGAAACACAATCACCCAGAACAACGCCTGACTCGCCAGGTTCCATATAAAACAGGTTATCAGCGCGGATCCCGCGGTGCGACAATTTCCGGTTGGAAAAATCGATCAGAAGATCAACAAGACGCGGGACAATTTTCCCAAGAAGAACATTTTCGCTGATTGCACCTCGGCCCTCAGCATAAACCGCCCCCCCCAATGGCTGTTCAAAAACGAAAACATACCGATAGTCCGTATCATCGAATTTCACAACACCATGGCTTTGTAGCGAGATCAGTCCTGGCGGGCTTTTCTTCATGAGATCTTGGACGAGTTCGTCTCGATACACCACGCCAGAATTCAGGATAATCGCAAAAAGATGACTTGTGCTGTCGCGCGTGTCCTCTACCTTACAAGCGCGGTTTTCGCCACTATCAAGATGTGATAGCGGTTGCGACATCTGAATACGATATCGCCCATGAAGCAGTCCAAGATTTTCATCCATCGTCATTTATTTTGCCTAAGGCCGAGCACAGAATGCTCAGCGAACCTACAACTTGCCCCAAAATGACGGAGTAGCGTTAAAATGACGTTAAGCTAAAAACTAAATCTAAAACAGAAAAGGCGGCTAAAAAGCCGCCTTTTTGCATATTAATACATTCGTAAATTACTCAGTAAAAGGATCTTTTACCAAAATTGTGTCATCCCGCTCAGGACTTGTAGACACAAGAGCAATGGGTGCCTCGATAAGCTCTTCGATGCGGCGGATGTATTTTACTGCCGTCGCGGGCAAGTCATCCCAACTACGCGCCCCAAAGGTGCTGTCCGACCATCCTTCAAGCGTTTCGTATATCGGCTTGACCGCTGCCTGATCTGCCATGTTGGATGGGAAGTAATCATATTCCTTGTCCCCAATACGATATCCAACACAGACTTTCAGTTCATCCATACCGTCCAGAACATCCAGCTTCGTCAGGGCAATACCTGTGATACCGCCTGTTTTAACAGCCTGGCGTACCATAACCGCATCAAACCAGCCACACCGGCGCTTACGCCCTGTGACAACACCAAATTCGTGACCGCGTTCACCAAGACCTTGTCCAACTTCATCAAACAGCTCTGTCGGGAAAGGTCCTTCTCCGACACGCGTTGTATAGGCTTTGGTGATGCCCAGTACATAATTAACAGAACCAGGTCCTACACCACTACCTACCGCTGCCTGACCAGCCAGAGTATTTGAAGAGGTGACAAATGGGTATGTACCATGGTCGTTATCCAGCATTGTTCCTTGTGCCCCTTCGAAAAGCACAAGTTTGCGGGCTTTACGGGCTTCATCCAGACGGCGCCAAACCACATCTGCAAATTCCAGGATCTTTGGTGCGATTTCCAGAAGCAGTTTAAGCAGATCCTCGCCATCAACAGCGTCAGCACCCAATCCCTTGCGAAGGGCATTGTGGTGCATCAGCAGGGTCGCGATTTTACTGCGCAGCAGGTCTTCATCCGCCAAATCGGAAACGCGGATCGCACGGCGGGCAACCTTGTCTTCATAGGCTGGACCAATGCCGCGGCGGGTCGTTCCAATCTTGACGGCAGATGTCGCATCCTCCCGGAGTGCATCCAACTCACCATGAAGTGGAAGGATCAGCGTTGCGTTTTCCGCGATTTTGAGATTGTCGGAATTGATCTCCACATCTTGACCGCGCAGTGTGTCGATTTCCTTCAAGAGCGCCCATGGATCAACCACAACGCCATTACCAATAATGGATTGCTTTCCACCACGAACAATACCTGACGGCAGGAGGCTCAGTTTATAAACTTTACCATCAATAACCAGCGTATGGCCCGCATTGTGGCCACCCTGAAAACGCACGACCACGTCGGCACGCTCTGACAGCCAGTCCACAATCTTGCCTTTGCCTTCATCCCCCCACTGGGAACCGATGACAGCTACATTTGCCATAACTTTAAGTCCTTAATTTACGAAACGTCAGGCGATTTCTTTTACGTCGCCGCTTATAAATACATGGGTACAGCCAAATTTCTTCGCCGCCCGTTCTTCATCTTCCACATCTTCAAGACCAACAATCGTGATCCATCCGCTTTCGCGAAGCTCCAATGCCTGTTGTCGCGATGTACCCTTTGGAAGAAAAACCTTAATTTCTGCCTTTTTGCGTGGGACTGCCCGCAGGAGACTATCCAGAAACAACGTAAAACCTGTCGCGCATTCTCCATCCAGAAGATGATATCGTCCGCCGCGCCCTAGCTCACCGCGCACATTCTTGGCAAAAAGCGTAAAGCTGATACCTGTTTGATATTCGAACCCGCGATATTCACCTGGATCAATGGTCAATATCAGCGAAGGCATTGCCGCCTGCAACAAAGTGACCAGTTCGCGCAATTGAGACACTTGCTCGGCCGCATTTGAAGGCAGCGTCAGTGCCTCCAGCCGATCCAAAGCACGGTCAGCAGGCCCAGCAGCTTCTAAAAGCGCTCCCAAAACAGGAGAAAGAGTCTCTCCAAAGGTGGAAAGAACAGCGGCATCTTTCTGATCCAGCGCATCCCGCGCCGCATCCGCCTGCTCTTTTTCAATCCCCATTTCCTCACAAATAGTAGGAAGAAGTGTGGGGAGTGTCAGATCAATTGAGAAACCTTTGATCCCAAGAGTATCCAACGCTTCAGCAGCCAACAGAATAAGTTCGGCGTCGGCAGAAATCTCCGACGATCCGATCAGCTCCACACCCGCCTGAGTAAACTGACGTTCGGGCCGTAACTGCCCCCCGTAAACACGTAGTACCTGACCTGAATAGGAAAGCCTGAGAGGGCGCGCGTCTTGCTTTAAGCGTGTTGTCGCGATCCGAGACACCTGCGGCGTAATATCTGTTCTGATCCCCATCATACGATGGGATACAGGATCCATCACACGGAACATCTTTGCAGCGAGCGCTTCGCCTGCACCTTCAAGCAAATGTTCTTCGAATTCAATGAGAGGCGGTTTAACACGACGGTAGCCGTTTAATTTGAAAACCCGCATAAGGTTTTCACTAACTTCGGCTTCTGCGGCGGCGGCGGGCGGTAGCATATCGGCCAATCCAGCCGGCAGCAGCCCTTTTTCAGAATAACTGTTCATCACATGCGCCTATAAAGCACATTTCGGCAATGAGTGCCAACAAGAAGAATAAAAAAGCGGCACTTTTTAGGTACCGCTTTCATTATTTCCAGAGTCTCAGCAGAGAAACTTAGAATTTTAGGTTTTTCACCTGCTCAACATGCGGCAGATTGCGAACTTTTTCGATGGTATCCGCGTCCAGTTCCGAATCTACTTCGACCAAGGCAATCGCCTCACCATCAGCTTCCTGACGCCCCAGGTGGAAGGTTGCGATATTTACCCCTTTTTCGCCGAGTAGGCTACCAAGTGCACCAATGAAACCTGGTTTATCCTGGTTCGTCACATAAAGCATGTGAGGACCAAGTTCTGCTTCCATGTTGATGCCTTTGATACTGACGATACGCGGGCGATTATCACCATAAAGTGTTCCGGCAATATCACGGCTGCGTTTTTCAGTGGTTACAGTGACGCGGATCAAAGTCTGATAATCCTCAGCACGCTCATTGATGCTTTCAGTAACGTCAATGCCACGCTCTTTTGCGACAACTGGTGCGTTCACCATATTCACACTATCCAGAAGTGGGCCAAGTAGACCTTGCAGGATAATGGATGTCAGCGGCTTGATGTTCAGGCTCGCTGCCTGTCCTTCATATTCCACAAGAACACGTTTAAGACCCGTTTCTGTAACCTGACCTGCAAAACCACCAAGCTGTTTCGCAAGATCCATATATGGTTTCAGTTTTGGTGCTTCTTCTGCTGTAACTGAAGGCATGTTGAGGGCATTAGTGACAGAACCAACCAGCAGGTAATCCGCCATTTGTTCTGCGACCTGAATGGCCACATTTACCTGCGCCTCGTTGGTTGAAGCCCCAAGGTGAGGAGTACAAACAACATTTTTCATACCGAAAAGAACATTTTCTGTAGCCGGTTCCTGCACGAACACATCAAGAGCGGCACCCGCAACATGGCCAGATTCCAGCGCTGCTTTCAGATCCTCTTCTACGACCAGACCACCACGGGCACAGTTGATGATGCGGACCCCTTCTTTCATCTTTGCAATATTGTCAGCGTTGATGATATTCCGGGTTCCATCCGTAATTGGCGTGTGCAGCGAAATGTAATCGGCGCGGGCCAGAAGGTCTTCCAGCTCCACCTTTTCAACGCCAATTTCGATAGCGCGCTCAGGAGACAGAAACGGATCATATGCGACAACCTTCATTTTGAGGCCAATTGCACGATCCGCAACGATAGATCCAATGTTACCGCACCCGATAATGCCGAGAACCTTGCCGTAGAGTTCTACACCCATGAAGGCAGACTTTTCCCATTTACCGGCATGTGTACTTTCAGAGGCTGCTGGAATGTGACGGGAAAGTGAGAACATCATCGCAACAGCATGTTCTGCAGTTGTGATTGCGTTACCAAAAGGTGTGTTCATGACGCAGATACCAGCCGCTGTTGCCGCAGGGATATCAACATTATCCACACCGATACCTGCGCGACCAATAACTTTAAGGTTGTCAGCTGCTTCAATAATTTCAGCAGTTGCTTTTGTCGCAGAGCGAACAGCAAGACCGTCATATTGACCGATACATGCTTTCAGCTCTTCAGGTGTCATACCTGTAATTTCGTCTACTTCGATGCCACGTTCGCGGAAAATTTCAGCCGCTTTCGGGCTCATCTTGTCAGAGATAAGGACTTTAACCATTTGAATGTTCCTTTGATCCAAGGAGAATTATTTGAAAGTGTTCTTCAGTTCGGCATATCCCCAGTCAAGCCAGGGCATCAAAGCAGCCAGATCGTCAGCTTCAACCGTAGATCCTGCCCAGATCCGAAGACCTGCGGGCGCATCACGATAAGCACCGATATCCAATGCGGCTTCTTCTTTTGCCAAAATGGAAACAAGTGATTTTGCAGCTTTCGCCTGATCTTCATCAGACAGATCCGTGAACCATTTATCTGTAATTTTTAAGCATACAGAAGTGGTGCTTCGGATTGCGGCATCGTCGGCCAAGAAATCCAGCCAGTCAGATGCTTCCACAAAATCAGAGATCACTTTCGTGTTGGCGTTGGCACGGTTTATTGTGCCTTCCAGTCCACCGATGCTTTTCACCCATTCAAGGGCGTCCAGAACATCTTCTACCGCCAACATAGACGGGGTGTTAATTGTCTCGCCGCGGAAAATGCCTTCGATCAGCTTACCGCCCTTCGTCATGCGGAAAACTTTTGGCATTGGCCAAGGTGGCGTGTAACTCTCAAGGCGTTCAACAGCACGCGGGCTTAGGACCAACATCCCGTGGGCAGCCTCACCACCCAGAACTTTCTGCCATGACCATGTCACAACATCCAGTTTTTCCCATGGGAGGTCCATGGCGAAAACGGCAGAAGTGGCATCACAAATGGCAAGACCTTCACGGTCGTCGGCAATCCAGTCACCGTTTGGAACACGAACACCAGATGTTGTCCCGTTCCATGTGAAAACCGTATCGCGCTTCCAATCCACGGAATTCAGGTCTGGCAGTTCGCCGTAACCCGCTGTCACAACTTCTGCATCATCCAGTTTCAGTTGCTTGACAACATCAGTTGCCCAACCTGAGCCGAAACTTTCCCATGCGAGAATTGTTGAGGGGCGCGCACCTAAAAGTGACCAAAGCGCCATTTCAACAGCACCTGTATCAGATCCCGGCACGATACCGATTTTATAATCTTCAGGGATACCCAGAATTGCCCGATGCTCGTCAATGACGGATTTCAGACGCGCTTTACCTTCCGCTGCACGGTGCGAGCGACCAAGGAATGCATTATTCAAGGTTTCAGGAGACCATCCGGGGCGCTTGGCGCATGGGCCGGATGAAAATAAAGGAGAGTTAGGGCGTCTCTCCGGACGCATTAAGTCTGTCATGTTATACTAAACCTTCCAGTCTAGAGCATCCCGGTGGGGGGATGTGGCCCACAGACGAAAATATGGAGAGATGCCGGTTTGTCAACGGACTTTTTTGCACTGCGACAAAAACGCCCAATTCAAACAGCAGATACACGTTTGCCAGCAAACAAATATTTATTTGCACGCTTACAGATCGAGGCCGCAGCCAAACATTTGCCTATCCCAAGGAACACAATGGGTTGAATTGATTTAGTTGCGCATTAATGGGATCAATGTTGAATTACTCTGTCATAACTTTGCAATACATATCTTTTTCTTTTCCTGGCTACCCATTTCCGGAGAGATCTGAGATGTGGCACCTCCCTGTTGTACGAATCCCGTTCAGTGAATTGTCTTTAAGACAATTATAGGCTGGCGAACAATCTTCCTTTTCAATAAGGTTTTTGGCATGCAAAATAGAGACAGATTATGATCGAATGCCAACGCCATTTATTTGATATTCCTGAGGAAGTTTCTTACTTCAATTGCGGGTATATGTCGCCGCTTTTGAAAGCCTCTACGGAGGCTGGGCAAAAAGCCTTACTTCGAAAATCAAATCCTTGGGAACTGACACCGAAGGACTTTTTCACCGATTCAGATCGGTTTCGGGAACTGGCTGCCGAACTCATCAACTCTGCACCGCAGGACATAGCGATCATACCGTCAGCCTCTTATGGACTTGCAATTGCCGCCGCCAATATACCGTTGACAAGAGGTGATGAAATTCTGGTTCTGGAAGATCAGTTTCCAAGCAACATCTACTGCTGGCAAAGGGCGGCGAAAGAAAGTGGCGCAACCATCATTACTGTTGCCCGGCCAGAGGACCGAAACTGGACGCAAGCCGTTCAGAAACATATCACCCCACGAACCGCCGTTGCCGCCCTTCCTCACAATCATTGGGCGGATGGAGGCCTAATCAATCTGATACAAGTCAGGCAACAACTTGATCAGTCAGATGCAAAACTGGTTCTGGACGTTACTCAGTCACTGGGAGCAATGCCGCTGGATGTACAGAAAGTACGTCCGGATTTCATGGCCGTCGCAGCCTATAAATGGCTGTTAGGTCCCTATAGCGTCGGCTTCATGTATGCGGCACCTGATTTCCAAAATGGTATCCCGCTGGAAGAAAACTGGTTAAATAGAGCTGGTTCAGAAGATTTCGCGGGTCTTGTGAACTATCAGGAAGATTATCAGCCGGGCGCTGTTAGATATGATATGGGAGAAAGAGCCAATTTTGCTCAACTTCCAATTATGATTGCAGCATTGGAACAATTGCTGGATTGGGGAACCGACAACATTCAAGCCACTCTCAGAGCCCGTAATCAAGCATTAGCCAATGAATTGATTGATATCGATCTTACTTCCGTTCCCACCGAATACCGTGCAGGTCATTTTCTTGGCCTTGAAAAAGAGGGCGGGTTTCCTGCGGATATTTTAAGCCGGCTAGCAGATGAAAAGATCTTCTTGTCACAGCGCGGAGATAGCTTACGTATAACCCCCCACCTGTTTAATTCCGATCAGGATTTTGACCGCCTGATTAGTTCTTTAAAACAACATCTTAAATGAGAGTGACATGACTTTGGACATTAAAAAATTACGTCAGGAAACACCAGGTACTCAGCATTCTATACATCTAAACAATGCTGGCTCCTCTCTCATGCCAAAACCGGTTTACGATGCTGTTGTTGAGCATCTGGATCTTGAAATGCAGATAGGTGGGTATGAAGCACATGCGCGCGCCATGCCAGCGTTTGAGCGCACCTATGATGCGGTCGCGCAAATGATCAATGCGGATAGAAGTGAAATTGCGCTTGTAGAAAATGCCACTTATGCCTGGCTAATGGCTTTCCACGGTCTCAATTGGCAGAAAGGTGACCGTATCCTGACAGCCGAAGCTGAATATGCCAGTAACGTGATTTCCTATCTGCAAATGGCAAAAAACAAAGGGGTTGTTATTGATGTTGTTCCCTCAGACGAGCACGGTCAGATTGATGTCGTCGCCCTTGAAGAGAAAATAGGACCGGATGTTAAACTCATTTCCATCAGTCATATCCCAACTAACGGCGGGTTGATTAATCCTGCAAAAGAGGTTGGAGCGGTCGCCAAGAAATACAATATCCCTTATCTTTTGGATGCCTGCCAGTCAGTTGGTCAGGTTCCTATTGATGTGGAAGAAATTGGCTGTGACATGTTGTCGGCAACTGGCCGTAAATACCTGCGCGGTCCACGGGGAACAGGATTTCTCTATGTGCGCAAAGGTTTCCTAGACAAGTTGGAACCTCCTTTTCTTGATCTGCATAGTGCAGAATGGGTCACCAAAGACAGCTACAAAATGCGCGAAGATGCTCGCCGCTTTGAGAACTGGGAAAACAGTGTTGCAAATCTGATCGGAATGGGAGTTGCTGCCGATTATTACATGGAAGTCGGAATGGCCGAAGCCTCCGATAGGCTATGCTCTCTTGCAGCAACTGCGCGTCAATCTCTCTCCCAAATTCCGGGTGTATCTGTTCACGATCTGGGACTTCATAAAGGGGGTATGGTCACCTTCGCCCATGAGAAAAGGGATGCTGTGGATATCAAGGCCGAGCTTTTCAAAGAGCATGTGAATGTCTCCACATCAACAACTAGTTCCACCCGTTATGATATGGAAAGGCGAGCACTGCCGACACTCGTGCGCGCCTCTTTTCATTACTACAATGACGAAAACGAGTTGGATAAATTGGTGGAACTGATCAAGAGAATGTGATTGAAATCCGCTGATTTCCTTGTATCTTACGCAAAATTTAATACATCCTTAATAATTAGAATGTAAAGATATTCATGTGTGCCAGAAGGCATACAAACGGCATAGAAATTCCGAAAGGCTTAATTATGTTTCCTGCATCCGTTGGTTTTGGTGGCGCGGCTGTTGCTCAGCACACCCCTGTCCACAAACCGGAAATTCCGGAACAACATTTCGACGCAGTTCAACAAGACGCTCCAGAGGCGCCAGCACCTGCCAATTCAGAAACTGCTGCAGCAGTTCCAGCGACAAACGGCGCGCCGATCTCTGTAGAAGCGGTAACGGCCCTACAGCAAGTTCAGGAAGAACAAGCAACAACTGCCCGAAATGAAGTGACTGCAAATACCAATGAACAGGCTGTTGTCGGTGCGATCACTGAAGATCAAGCAGAAGGCACTGCAAATGTTCAGAATGCTGAAGTTCAACGGCAAGAGAATGACGCTGAGCAAGCACGCGTTGACGCACGCGGTGAAGTTCCCGACGGCGAACAAACCGATACAGCTGGTCGCTCTCAGCGTAATCCGCTAGATCTGCAAATTTAACGAAAACCCTCTCAGGATTTTCGGATGCTCGCTTCGGTATCACTTGCACATAGCCCTGCAGTTATTTCAGCCAGTAACGTGGTCGGTAACCTGTCAGGGCTTTCTGCGTCTGAGGCCCCGCATCAAAACTCTCCGACAACTGAGGCAAGCCCGTCCGCTGCCAATCATGGTTACAATGCTGCACAGCTTTCCAAAGATGCTGTAACCGCTCTTCAAGAAGCTGGTAAGAGCGAAAACCAACTAGGCCTCACCGAGGAAGAGCAGGCGATTGTACAGCAGCTTAAAGCGCGGGACCGGGAAGTTCGAAATCATGAGCAAGCTCACGCTGCTGTTGGCGGGCAATATGCCGGATCTCCAACCTATACCTATCAAAGTGGCCCTGATAATCAGCGGTATGCTGTCGGCGGCGAAGTGAAAATTGACGCAAGCCCAGTTGCTGGTGATCCAGAAGCAACCATTCAGAAGATGGACACCGTCATTCGGGCTGCCCTCGCTCCGGCTGAGCCGTCAGCCCAAGACAGAAAAGTAGCTGCAACCGCTTCTGCACGCAAACTGGATGCACAGATTGAGTTAAATTCAATTCGGGACGCGGAGCGGCGCGGCGAAAACCCTGAAACAGGCGAAGTAATTGGATCAGATACCGGAGATCAACCGACAGGTCCCAGTCAGCCTAGTGGCGCAACACCTGATCCCTCAGCGATTATAAACCTGTTCGCTTAAAACGGGGCTATATTGTGACCGTGATCCAAGGGACCATGCCCTTTGCCCAGACCTGGCGCATTTTCAATAGCAAGCTCTACATAACGCAATGCCCTATCCACAGCACTTGGCATATCCAGCCCTTGACCCAAGCCTGTCGCAATGGAAGAGGATAATGTGCAGCCAGTGCCGTGGGTGTGAGGCGTTTCAACGCGGGGATGGTCATAGAGAATGTAGTCACCTGGAGTGACAAGAGTATCCACAACGACAGCCCCGTCCATATGCCCACCTTTCATCAAGACTGCATCCGGCCCCATTCCAAGCAATATTTCCGCCGCTTGTTTTACATCTTCCATATCATTGATCTTATGACCTGACAGTCTTTCTGCTTCCGGGACATTAGGTGTCAGAAGTGTTGTATGCGGACGGACAAGCCTTTCGATCATGGCTTCTTGGGCATCATCCTGAATTAACGCGGCACCGCCTTTTGCAATCATAACCGGATCCAAAACAATGGGTGGAAGCGATCCGCAACTATCGAAATAATCCGCAATTGCATTGACCACCTCAACACGATGAAGCATGCCAATTTTTATGGCGTCGAGGCCAATATCTTCATGAACAACCTTGATCTGGGCCACCACAAAATCTGGATCCACAGCCGCAATTGCTGAGACCCCTAAAGTGTTCTGTGCAGTAAGAGCCGTTAGAGCGGAGGCGGCATATCCCCCAAGGGCAGTAATTGCTTTTATGTCTGCTTGAATTCCTGCTCCGCCCCCTGAGTCTGATCCTGCTATCGTAAGAATTCTGCTTTTCATTTGATTGGTCTCGCTTTTATCCTGCTGCTTTTTGAACTTCTGCAACAATGTCATCCACAACTTGCTCAACAAGTTTTGGATCCTCCCCTTCTCCCATTACGCGGATGAGAGGCTCTGTTCCGGATTTACGAATAAGCAACCGTCCGCTTGAGGCAAGTTTCTCTTCACCTGCGCTGATCGCGGATTTTACGTTTTCGTCCTCCAGCGGCTGACCCGCTGAATAACGAACATTCTTCAAGATCTGTGGGTACGGCTCAAAGCATTTACAAATCTCACTAACGGGTCTTTCCTCTTTCACAATAACGGAAAGAACCTGCAAGGCGGCGATCAGGCCATCGCCTGTCGTTCCAAAATCACTCATGACCATGTGACCGGATTGCTCCCCGCCAAGGTTATAGCCTTGAGAGCGCATATGCTCGACCACATATCTATCCCCCACAGCGGTGCGAATGAGGGAAAGGCCATGGCCTTCCAAGTATTTCTCTAGACCCATGTTGGACATTACAGTCGCCACAAGACCGCCGCCATTCAGCAATCCGCGATCCGCCCAGCTTCTGGCGATCAACGCCATCAATTGATCGCCATCCACGATATTGCCTTTTTCATCACACATGATGAGACGGTCGGCATCACCATCGAGAGCAATACCTAGATCCGCCCCCTCTTCGACAACGCGGCGACACATGGCTTCCGTAGATGTAGAACCACAATCTTTATTGATATTAAAGCCATCGGGTTTATCCCCGATAGCAATGACCTCTGCCTCCAATTCCCAAAGAACCGTTGGCGCGACCTTGTAAGCCGCACCGTTGGCACAGTCGACCACAATCTTCAATTTGTTAAGAAGCTGATCCCTTGGGAAACTTCCTTTTGCAAACTCAATATACCGACCGCGCGCATCGTCCAAACGCGTTGCCCGTCCGAGCTTGTCAGGTGCCGCAAGGATGAGGTTTTCGGAATTGTCGATATCCGCTTCAATGGCCAACTCAACTTCATCGGAGAGTTTATACCCATCAGGTCCAAACAGCTTGATACCGTTATCCTGAAACGCATTGTGAGAAGCGGAAATCATCACACCAAGATCTGCCCGCAAAGATCGGGTGAGCATGGCAATCGCTGGCGTTGGCAGAGGACCAACAAGGATCACATCCATTCCAACGGAGATAAAACCTGCCGTAAGCGCTGGCTCAATCATATAGCCAGACAGACGTGTATCTTTACCAATAACGACCCGGTGCCGGTAATCACCGCGATTGGCAAATCTCACTCCTGCGGCTTTCCCCAGTTTAAGCGCAATTTCAGCGGTCATGGGATCTTTGTTTGCTGTCCCACGAATGCCGTCCGTTCCAAAATATTTGCGCGCCATAGTCCCCTCGGCTTTAGTCTAATTAAATGTGATTATTAAACGTTCAGAGACTGTTTAGCAATTCCTTGCCAAACAGCGATTGCCTGACGGCTTTCTGCAACGTCATGTACGCGGTACATCTGAACCCCTGCTTTAAGGCCATATAGAAGCCCAGCTAAAGATCCTGCCACACGTTCCTCCGCCGGGCCAATCCGATCCAGCTTTCCGATGAAGGCTTTGCGTGACAATCCAAGGAGAATATCACATCCAAGACCGTGGAAAAACCGCAAGCCTTTTAACAGGGTGAGATTATGCTCAACGGTTTTCCCAAATCCGATGCCAGGATCGAGAATAATATTTTCCGTCCTTATACCAACCTGAAGGCAGGCTTCTTTCCGATCTCGCAGATAATCTATCACATCAAATAGAACGTGATCGTAAGTTGGATTGTCCTGCATCACCTTTGGATCTGCGGAGCTGTGCATCAGGCAAACGGGCAGGTTTGATTTCAAGGCAACATTGATACTGCCCTCATCATATTCAAGCGCTGTCACGTCATTTATTAAATTGGCCCCGGCTTCTATGGCAGACGCCATAACAGCAGACTTACGCGTATCTATCGAGATGACTTTGCCAAGTCCCTGACATCCCTGAATAACAGGGACAACCCGATTTATTTCTTCATCGACTTCGACCCTATCCGCCCCGGGGCGGGTGCTTTCGCCGCCGATATCAAGGATATCTGCCCCGTCAGAGATAAGCTGTTTTGCGTGTGAAATAGCATGGGTTGGATCAAAAAATTTGCCGCCGTCAGAAAAACTGTCTGGCGTGACATTTACAATGCCCATGATGCGCGGGCAATAGTCGTCTTGCTTTTGCTGCTTCCAGAAACGCTCCAGAGCTTCTAATTGTTCAGCAATTCTGGCTGCATTCAGGTCCCCGCCGTCAATCCATTTTTGAAGACCACTGGAGGAAGTCCGGTAAAACCGCACAGTTCCTTGTTCGGAACGTACAGCGATATCCACGGCACCTTTTGTAAGCTCCTCTGAGGGGGCAAGGTAAAGGCGGTCAGATAAGGAAAGGCCCCGCAAAAATGCGGAGCCTTCTGTGTATTCAATCATTTCTGAGACCATTAGTTACCGGGTTGTGGCTCTGGCTCCATCCCGCCTTCTGGACCCGTATTTTTGGGACCGCTTGTCGTTGGAACAGATGAACTTGGGCCATGATCCACAGGATCTTCATCCTCTGGACGATTAAGATCCCCACCTTCCATCAAGATTTTGATCTCATCACCGTTCAGTGTTTCATACTCTAACAGGCCATTTGCAATACGATGCAGTTGATCTTCGTGATCTTCGAGAATCTTCCGAGCGGTTGCTTCACCTTCTTCAACAAAACGGCGAACCTCTTGATCAATAAGTTGTGCAGTTGCATCAGAGACATTCTTCTGCTGTGCCACAGAATGACCAAGAAAAACCTCTTCCTGGTTAGCGCTATACATCAGTGGTCCCAACTTCTCTGAGAGCCCCCATTCGGTAACCATTCGACGCGCCATATCTGTCGCCATTTTAATGTCACCGGATGCGCCAGTTGTTACCGCATCATGTCCAAAAATCATTTCTTCAGCGATACGGCCGCCCATTGCAACAGCGAGGTTTGCATAACACTGATCGCGACGCAGTGAATAACTGTCTTTCTCAGGAAGACGCATCACCATACCAAGAGCACGCCCACGTGGGATAATAGTGGCTTTATGGACTGGATCAGATGCTTTCATATGCATACCGACCAAAGCGTGGCCACCTTCGTGATAAGCGGTAAGTTTTTTCTCGTCTTCAGACATAACCATGGATCGACGTTCCGCGCCCATCATGACTTTGTCTTTCGCTTCTTCAAATTCCTGCTGCGTGACAAGTCGGCGGGATTTACGTGCTGCCAGCAAGGCTGCTTCGTTCACAAGGTTCGCAAGATCCGCACCTGAGAAACCTGGTGTACCACGGGCAATAGTCCGCGCATTTACATCGTTGGCCAAAGGCACTTTACGCATGTGAACTTTCAGGATCTTTTCACGACCGATGATGTCAGGATTTGGAACTACCACCTGACGGTCAAAACGACCCGGGCGCAGCAAAGCCGGATCCAGAACATCCGGACGGTTGGTTGCTGCAAGTAGGATCACGCCTTCGTTCGCTTCAAAACCATCCATTTCAACCAGCATCTGGTTGAGTGTCTGTTCGCGCTCATCATTACCACCACCAAGGCCGGCACCACGATGGCGACCAACGGCATCGATCTCATCAATAAAGATAATACAGGGGGCGTTTTTCTTACCTTGCTCAAACATGTCACGGACACGGCTTGCACCAACGCCGACAAACATTTCGACAAAGTCAGAACCCGAAATAGTGAAGAAAGGCACATTTGCTTCACCTGCAACAGAACGTGCCAGCAGTGTTTTACCAGTGCCCGGAGGACCCACAAGAAGAGCGCCTTTTGGAATTTTACCACCAAGACGTTGGTATTTCTGTGGGTTTTTCAGAAAATCAACGATCTCTTCCAGCTCTTCTTTTGCTTCTTCAATGCCTGCCACATCTTCAAAAGTCACACGCCCCTGACGTTCTGTCAGCAATTTGGCTTTTGATTTACCAAAGCCCATTGCTTTTCCGCCGCCGCCTTGCATCTGACGCATGAAGAAAATCCAGACGCCGATCAATAGAAGCATCGGGAACCAGGACAACAATGTGGCCATCAACAGGCTGCCTTCTTCTTCAGGCGCTGCGGTGATCTGAACGCCACGAGAATTCAGGCGTTCCACCAGCGTGTTGTCGTTCGGTGCATAAGTTGAGTATTTTTGACCATCGGCATTCCCGGTAATGTTCTGCCCCTGGATCGTCACACTTGTGATCTCACCACTGTCAACTTTTTCCAAAAATGTGGAATAAGCAAGGTTGGAACCAGCATTGCGAGGGGATGTGTCATTAAATACATTAAACAGGATGAGGGCCAATAAGCCGATTAACACCCAAAGCACTACATTCTTGCCAAAGAGATTCACGAAAGATCTTCCCATAAATGGATCTGGCGACTTGAACCAGATCCGATAAACCCACCCCTATCATCGGGGAAACATGTTAAATATAAGTCAATATAGACAAGTTCCAAGGGCAACCTGTCCACTAACTTCAATTTAGAACGATTTCAGAGTTGAATAGCATCTCAACCTGACCTTTTGCAATGCCTGAGCCTTTTATTTCAGGGCAAATCAGCGGGGCAGCAACAATTTCCCCCTCTTTACGGAGAACTGGCAGATTATATTTAATCACCGCGGGAAAGTTTTTAATCTCTTTGGGAATCACTTCACCGATTTCCTTAAAGCCTTCCAGCCCTATGGCCTCCACTAACAAACCTGCTGCATCGTTCTTGTTAGAGATCATTTTTACGTGAAATCGGTTATCCCAGATCACTTCACCATTTTCGGGGAATGGTGTAGACGGCAGACCCTTGCGTCCTGCCTCCCGACAAATAATCAGTTTATCTTTCTGGTTTAAAATCTGGCATCCAGCAAGTGTAGCCCCATTTTCGTTGATCAGAAGACCGTCGACTAATCTTTCTACTTCGGACAGTCTTTCAATATTTGAAAGGCCACTAACGGCACAAAGTCCTTTTTCCATTACCCGAATAAGAACTTCTGTACTGCCTTTGAGAAAAGACACTTTATCTATTTCACAAAATCCAAGAGGAGAGAGACAAACGCTCTGCTTTAAAAAGCCATTCACTTGTTCTTGCACGGCGTTCTCGGCGCGCATAAGTCTTACAATTGAACGACTGAGAGAAGATTGCCCACTCCCAGGGAGGTTTGAAATTTCTGCCCTGATTTTTCCGAGGGCCGTCCTTGTATATTGAGGATCTTCATTACTTGGGTCTTCAATCCAGTCAATTGAACGCTCAAGCAGGTAGTCCCTAATCTCTCGCCTCGGGATTGAAAGCATTGGTCGGTGCAGTGTGAGCTGACCGCGTATAGAGACAGGCCGCATGGCAGCCAAACCGGACAAACCGCTTCCCTTGGAAAAACGCATCAGGAAGGTTTCAATCTGGTCTTCTTCCTGATGTCCCAAAAACAGATCAGAAATACCATCAGCCAAGCAAGCCTCTTCCAGTAAGCCGTATCTTAAATCTCTAGCATACGCCTGAACACCATGTAGAGGTGGTGTGGTTTCTTTTCTAAGAATCTGGTGGGAAATCCCAATCTCCTTACACCACCGGGCGACCAGCTTTGCTTCATCGGTAGCTTCCACCCGAAGTCCATGATCCACTGTGAAGGCATTCAACACATACCCATGTTTTTCACACCATGTTTTCAGCAAGTAACAAAGCCCGACACTGTCTGACCCACCGGAGATGGCGATAGCAATGCGTCTGTTACTGTTTAGCCTGGATGCACACTCTTCCATGCCCCGCTCGAATTTTTCAAGCAAGGTATCAGTCATGGATAGAGAACCCAGTTAGTTGCATTCAAATTTGGTTTTCTCACGACCTGCGATGCGCTTTAGTCTTGCTGGCAGATTACTAAACTGTTTATCCAGTTGTTCAAACGTCGCGCAAGCCTCAACCTTTTGTTCCATCCGGCCAAGTGTCATGGCCAATTTCAAAAGATTATCAGCTGCTTTCCCGCTTTTCGGATAGTTTTGGTAGCCGCCTAGAAACGCGGATGCCGCATTCGGATAATCTCCCCGGACATAGTAGCTTTCACCTAGCCAGTACTGTGCGTTACCAGCCAGTGGATGTTCTGAATTTGCCTCCAAAAAGGTCCTGAATGCAACTTCAGCTCCGGCATAATCATCTTTGCGGATCATTGAAATCGCTTCGTTATACTGATCGGCGGGAGAGAGAGATGAGGTTACTGCTGCAACCGAAGAAGTATCATTTGCCGCTGATGTTGCAGGAGCGGTCGTGCCACTATTTACAATCGGATTACCTTGCTGATCAACTTTTAACGTCCCCAAAACCTTGCTACCTTTGGGAAGTGTAGGGTCAGTTTGCGTAGTTTGTGGTGCTGCAAGCGCCGTATCATTGGCTGTTCCCGCATCAGGTGCAGAAAACTGGTTGCTCACCGCAGGGTTTTGCTGCGCGCTACCGACAACCGGTTGACCGCCACCGCCGTTCAGGCGTGTTTCAATCTCAGTCAGGCGGTAATCTATATCAAGAACCAGTTTATCGAGTCGGGTTTTAATCTGTTCAATACGGAAATTGATCTCTTCATAACTTCCGGTAATGCGCCGTTGTTCTTCCTCCAACGCGTCAAGTCGGGATGAGAGCACGACAGCAGCTTCTGAACTTCCTGAAATATTGCCACCACCAGAAGCAGAAACATTTGGTGCTGGAACAGAAGCGCCCTGAAAGACCTTCCGCTGAACATTTGTAAGGTCTGCTTCCAGCCTATTCAAACGGTCAACCAATGTTTGAACATCACTTGACTGTGCCGTGGCAACACTAGACAAGCTGCCAAAAACGACGCATGAAACCAATGCTACTTTGATCAGAGATCGCTCAAACCGTCTCATCTTGATACCCTCAATTACCTGCCGGTCAGTTAACCTACTGACTGATCCAAGATATTTTACACTGCAAATTTAGTTTTTTAATGTGACCAAACAGGGGCAGTGTTTTGCAAATAAAAAGGCCCGCCACCATATCCAGTTTTCTGGTCAGGTAGCGGGCCTTTTAAGAGTTCATGTCACTTAGTTGACAGTCATTACACCACGACGGTTTTGTGACCATGCTTCTTCATTGTGACCAAGTGCAACTGGACGCTCTTTACCGTAAGAGATCGTTGCAACGCGGGAAGAAGAAACACCCAGTGTGACCAGGTAGTTTTTCACTGCAGTCGCACGGCGTTCACCGAGTGCCAAGTTGTATTCGCGCGTACCGCGTTCGTCAGCGTGACCTTCAATTGTCACAGTCACTGTTGGGTTCGCTTTCAACCATGCTGCCTGACGCTGTGCAGTTGAACGAGCTTCGGCTGTCAGATTGTATTTATCAAAACCGAAGAATACACGATCACCAACGTTCAGAACGAGGTCTTCCTGACTACCAGGCTGTACGCTTGTGGCTGTGCCGCCAGAAGTCGCGGAGCTACCGGAACCAGATGTGCTTGCTGATGTGGAAGCGCCCCCACCAGAGCTGTCACCGGAATCCTGCGGTGCCGTTTCACAGGCTGCGACCAATGTCAGTGCAGCAATCATACTCAAGAATTTAAGGCCAAGATTGAGCCGCATTTAATTAACTCCCATCCTCTGGAGATTATATTTATGGGTATCCCAAGTAAAACGTCGCTTTTATTTATTCGCGATGCCTGACACTGAAATATAGACCCCTTAACAGACTTACACTTTTAACTATACTTATCTACCATCCGGAATCAAGGGCGACCATGCAGGGTCAGACCCATCCCGCGGAGAAATAATTTCTCTTTCGTTATAACCCGTGAGATCAATAGACCACAAGCGAACTTTATCGGGATCTTTTTCGTTTTTGCCGGGTATTTGCCTGAAAAACACAAGAACACGGCCATTTGGCGCCCAGGACGGGCCCTCATTATGGAAACCTTCAGTTAGAATTCGTTCCTGAGAGCCGTTCGTACGCATGACACCAATGGAAAATTTTCCGCCCGTCAGTTTTGTAAAGGCGATCAAATCTCCGCGAGGTGACCATACCGGTGTGCCATAATTGCCGCGCCCAAAGCTGATACGTTTCTGATTACTGCCATCCACATTCATCACATAAAGCTGCTGGCGGCCACCACGATCAGATTCAAAAGTGATCTGCGAGCCATCTGGTGAGAAAGAAGGCGCGGTATCAATGCCCGGGTGTTTCGTCAGTCTTTTCACGGCTCTCGTACGCAAATCCATAATATAGATATCTGAATTACCATTATCAGCCATACTCATGACGACTTGATTACCAGAAGGTGAAAAGCGCGGGGCAAATGTCATGCCCGGGAATTCGCCAAGAACTTCCTGCTGCCCGGTATCAATATCCAGCAAATAAACCCGAGGGCGGTTATTAAAGTAGGAAAGATACGTAATGACTTGCTGACTCGGCGAGAACCGCGGCGTCAGCACCAGATTGCTGCCATCGGTCAGGAACTGATGGCGCGCACCATCCTGATCCATAATCGCCAGACGTTTTACACGACGATTGGCAGGTCCACTTTCAGAAACATAAACAACACGTGTATCGAAATAGCCGCTTTCCCCTGTCAGTCGCTCGTATATGTAATCAGCGACTTTGTGCCCGAGACGGCGCCAGTTGGTTGGTTGAGTGGAAAGCTTATGTCCAACCAGATATTGTTCTGAAACCACATCCCAAAGGCGGAATTGGATTTCCAGTCGCCCATCTGGCAAAGATGTCACGATACCATTGGTCAGGGCCTGCGCACTGATTTTTCTCCAGTTTGAGAATACTGGGATCGCCTGAATATCACTGATTTGTTGAAGAAACGCGTTTTTACTAATGATCTTGAAAAGACCAGACCGTTCCAGGTCAGCCCTGACAACATCTGCAATCCGCTGACCAATAATATTGGTTGTTTCAGATTGACCGGCAAAATCGGAAATCGCAATTGGAAGGGGTTTAACGTTGCCTTGCGTAATGTCGATAACCAACTCTGCCCGTGCCAGCGACGTCATCGCAAAGACCATTAAGATAATTGCGCCTATTTTCTTCGAAAGTGCGCTTAATCCCAATCCACCACTCATTGTCCAAACATCTCCCTTGGATCAAATTTCAACACAGTATCGCGCCAGCGTTCAAATTTGGCAATCGGCAGCTTATAAGGCTGACATTGCAATACTGCTCTCACGGCACTCTCAGCCGCAATTTTCTCAAACCTGTTTCCGTAAGATCCACTTCTTACGATTTCAGGGCGACCTTTCACGGTACCATCCTTGTTCAGTGAAATCTTCACTGTCACAATCAGGTCCTCCGCTTTCACGCTACCCGTAGGTGGATTCCAGCACTTTTCCACCTGACGACGGAACGCGTCTTTCTCACTAATACTAAGTGGAAGAGATCGATCTGCCCCCTTGCTCGAACTGCTCGTCACCTTTTCAGCAGATTGCGACTTTTTTGTGTCGCTTTCTTCTGTTTTCTGTGACGCTTTTTCCCGTTTCTTCTTATCAAGCAAAGCTGAAATCTGACTTAGATCAAATTTCTTTTCAGGTTTTTTCTCTTCTTTCTTCGTCTCAGCTTTTACCGTTTCAGGCTTTGGACGAACCCGTGGCTTTGGAACAGGAAGCGCTTGCTTCTCTTCCGGCTTCACCTCTTCTTTTGGCTCAGGTTTTGGTTCAGGCTTCGGAGTTGGCACAGGCTCAGGTTCCGGCTCGGGCGCGGGTTCAGGCTCCGGGACTGGTTCTGGTTTCGGTTCCGGTTTGGGTGGTTCAGGCTTCGGAGGCTCCGGCTTCGGCGCAGGTTTAGGAGGCTCTGGTTTTGGCTCTGGCTTCGGAGGCTCAGGCTTTGGGTCCGGTTTTTTCTCTGGTTTGGGTTCTGGCTTTGGCAAGTTGGTAATATCTGCAATCTCAACCAGATCTACCTCAATCACGCGTGGCTGCTCAAGGACTTCCGGGTCCTGGAACAGCGGCAACCCTGTATACATCACAATTAGAATGATCAGATGCAGGGCAGCGGATATGAGCGCCGATACTTTCATGCCAAAAACAACACCTAGCGCTTTTCAGTCTCGGTTTTTTCTTTAGATGGTCCTGCGGAAACCATGGCCACACGCGTAAATCCAGCGTCATGAATTTCGCCCATGACCTGAAGAACACGCCCATAATTTACGTCACGGTCGCCGCGCACAAAAATACGTTGATCCGCCTTTTCACCGGTTACAGCACGAAGTTTCTCAACGAGATTTTCGAGGCCAATTTCCAGATCTTCCAAGAAGACCCGCCCTTCACGATCAACGCTGATAACCAATGGCTCATCATTACCCTGGACTGTGGTAGACTTAGTCTCCGGCAGATCAAGCGGCACTCCAACTGTGAGCAACGGGGCAGTCACCATAAAGACAATCAGCAAAACCAACATCACATCCACAAAAGGCGTGACGTTAATTTCTGACATTGCCCGATGGCGACCCTTTCGTCCCTTTCCAGAGAAGGCGTCATATTGTCCACCGCCCATGCCCATCAGTTTTGCTCCAACTGACGAGAGAGGATCGCGGAAAACTCGCCTGCGAACCCTTCGAGGCGGGTGATGATTTTCTGAAGATCATTTGTAAATTTGTTGTAGGCCACAACAGCCGGGATCGCCGCAACCAGACCAAGAGCCGTCGCAAACAATGCTTCTGCAATACCCGGGGCTACAACAGCCAATGATGTATCTTTGGTCGCCGCGATGGCCTGGAAGCTGTTCATAATTCCCCATACGGTACCGAACAAGCCAATAAATGTGGCAGTTGAGCCAACGGTCGCAAGGAAACCCATGTATTTTTCAAGCCGTTCCACTTCACGATCAATGGCAACGCGCATCACCTGATGGATACGGGCCTGAAGTCCCGTGTGAACGTGAACATCAATACCTTTTTCGGTGGAACGCAGCCATTCGCGCATAGCTGTTGAGAACAGCATAGCAAGCGGACTGTCCGGATTGGAACCTACACGACGGTAAAGATCTTCTAGGTTTCCACCTGACCAGAAATCCTGCTCAAAATCATCAGATTGTTGGGTGACTTTTCTAAACCGCAAAACCTTGTCGATAATGATTGCCCAGCACCAGAAGGATGCTAGGATCAGAACGATCATCACAATTTTAACAACAATGTCCGCCTGTAAAAACAGATCAAACATGGACAGGTTGTGCGCTACACCACCTAATTCCTGCACCATTGTGGCTGCTTCATTTTCCATTACTTTTTCACGGCTCCCGACGGCTGATCATTAACGCGAACTTATCTTTGATTTGAGGCAAAAAACGGGCAGGCTTTCCAGTTTCTCCCAGACATGCCACACGCACCTCGCTTTTGATTAATAATTCTTCAGCGCAATAGATATTCTGATACATGCGCAATGTGGCCCCTTTAAGGTCACCCAACTGGGTTTTGACCATCAACAAATCGTCAAGTTTCGCCGATTTAAGATAATCGATGTGACATTCCCGAACGACGAAGTTCAGTCCGTCCTTTTCCAACATTTCCTGTTGATGAATGCCCAACAAGCGCAGCAAGTCTGTGCGGGCGCGTTCTGTAAATTTCAGGTAATTGGCGTAATAAACAATACCGCCAGCGTCCGTATCTTCCCAATACACAGGCAGCTCAAAATGATGTTCCTGACGACCGTCATCAAGATCGACAATACGCCCAAGCGCGGGTGCGTTACTCATCCCCGCCCTCACGGTCCATCAAATTCAGTTGTCTGGATATTTCTTTTGGGAAGCCAAGGCCCAAATGATCAAACGCCGCTTCTGTCAGTAAACGACCTCGCGGAGTTCTCTGAAGCAATCCCTGCTGAATAAGATACGGCTCAATAATGTCTTCAATAGCATCGCGGGGTTCAGACAACGCCGCAGACAAAGTCTCAACGCCGACAGGCCCCCCACCGAAATCTTCAGCAATCCGTCTTAGATAGCGCCGATCCATTGCGTCCAGTCCGCGTTTATCCACCTCAAGGCGTGATAGCGCCGCGTCCGCCACATCAGCCGTAACAACTTTATCCCCCGCAACTGCAGCAAAATCACGGACACGTCTTAAAAGGCGGCCCGCAACACGTGGTGTTCCCCGGCTTCGTTTGGCAATTTCTTCTGCGCCATCATCGCTGAGTTCAAATCCAAGAACCCGGGCCCCGCGCGAGACAATAAGCTGCAGCTCATCCGGTTCATAGAAATTCATTCGAAGCGGAATACCAAATCGTTCGCGAAGTGGAGTTGTAATCAAACCGGAACGTGTCGTTGCGCCCACCAACGTAAAGGGCGGCAAATCAATCCGAACGGACCTTGCAGCTGGACCTTCGCCAATGATGAGATCTAAATGAAAATCCTCCATGGCAGGATAAAGGATTTCTTCAACTGCGGGAGATAAGCGATGGATTTCGTCGATAAACAATACATCATTTTCTTCAAGATTTGTAAGCAGCGCCGCCAAATCTCCGGCCTTTGTGATCACAGGTCCCGCTGTCGCGCGGAAATTCACCCCTAGTTCACGCGCAACAATTTGGGAAAGTGTCGTTTTTCCAAGACCTGGAGGTCCAAAGAACATGACATGATCCAGCGCTTCACCACGGGAGCGGGCGGCTTGTATAAAGATGCTCAAATTTTCGCGAACCTGTTTTTGGCCAATAAAATCATCCAGGACCTGCGGCCTTAAATGACGTTCATTTTCATCCAAATCCAGTTTTCCGGAACTTACAAGACGATCATCGCTCATACAGCCAGCTCCTTAAGTCCCGCAGTTATCAACTGCTCAACCGTGGCATCTGGCCCCAGTTGCCGTCCTGCAGTTGCGACCGCGCCAAAAGCATCGCCTCGCGCATATCCGAGATTAACAAGCGCAGATACAGCATCACCAGCAGCCACAGGACCACCCGCGCCGCTGTCGACTGTCTTACTGGCTTTTTTATCGGTAGCTGCAGTTTGGAAAGCCGCCGCCCCCAAATCCATCTTTGCAACTTTGTCTTTCAGTTCCGAAGTGATGCGCCCGGCCACCTTTGGACCGATACCGCTTACACGCGTAAGAGCAGTTTTATCGGCTGCCGCAACAATTTGAGTAAGTTCATCCCCCCCAAATGTCGCCAAAATAGCTAACGCCACCTTCGCGCCCACACCCTGCACAGTTTGCAAGAGAGTGAACCACTGCTTTTCAGCCTGAGTTTGGAAACCATACAGGTGAATATGATCTTCGCGTACATGGGTTTCGATGAGCAGAGTTACATCCCCACCTTCGGTCGGCAGGTTGCGTAAAGTTCGGGCAGAACAAAAAGCCAAATAACCCACACCGTTCACATTAACGATGACCCAGTCTTCCCCAAAACTGTCGACTTTGCCGATCAATTTTGCAATCACGGCTTACCTCCTGCCATTTGTGTCGCCCGTTTCAGACTTTTTTTTGTGCCAGCATAATGAGCGTGACAGATCGCAACTGCCAGCGCATCAGCAGAGTGCTCATTTTGAATTTTACACCCGGGAAGAAGCATATTTACCATTGCGTGGATCTGTTCTTTCCCGGCATGACCAGCACCCACAACCGACTTCTTGATTTTATTGGGCGCGTATTCAGTTACCGGAACATTATGCAGTGCTGGCACCAGCAAAGAAATCCCCCTCGCCTGCCCCAGCTTCAAAGTAGACACCGGGTTCTTATTGACGAATGTCTCCTCAACGGCGGCTTCATCCGGCTGCCAATCACCGATCACTTTTTCAATACCGTCATATAATTGGACCAGGCGTCCTGCGAGATCCAAAGAACTGTCGGAGGAAATAGACCCATTCCCAAGATGGCGGAGCGAATTTCCCTCCGCCTCAATAATACCCCAGCCAGTATGCTGCAAACCCGGATCCAACCCAAGAAGGCGCATGGTCAAATCCCCCGTTAGTATTAACCGCCGAGCTTTTCCATGATCTCGTCAGGAATATCAAAGTTGGCGAAAACGTTCTGGACGTCATCATTGTCTTCCAGAACATCAATCAACTTCATGATGGAATTTGCTTTCTCCTCAGTCTCCAAAGGAGTGGAGTTATTTGGCTTCCAGATGATGCCGGCTTCTTGCGGCGTGCCAAATTTTTCTTCAAGAGCGCTTTGCACATCGTTGAAGTCTTCACGGGCGCACGTAATTTCATGGGCGTCGTCAGAGCTTTCAACATTTTCAGCACCGGCTTCCAGCGCGATTTCGAAAATTTCATCCGCGTCAATGCCTTCTGCCGCATATGTGATCTGCCCCACTTGATCAAACATAAACGAAACGGCACCAGTTTCACCGAGGGATCCACCGGATTTTGAGAAAGCCGCACGAACCTCTGCCGCTGTACGGTTACGGTTATCTGTCAAAGTTTCAACGATGACAGCTACGCCACCGGGACCATATCCCTCATACCGCATTTCTTCGTAATTATCGCCATCGGCGCCTTCAGAAGCACGTTTGATGGCACGATCAATATTGTCTTTCGGCATATTGTCCGCACGGGCCGCGGCGATAGCGGTACGTAGGCGTGGGTTCATTTCCGGATCTGGAAGCCCAGTTTTCGCAGCAACAGTCAGCTCACGAATATGTTTAGCAAAAATCTTTGCGCGTTTTTTATCCTGCGCACCTTTACGGTGCATGATGTTCTTAAACTTGGAATGTCCTGCCATAAATCTTCTCTTAAACTCGGGGGCGCTTCCCCATTTATCGCGTTTTAAGCCCTGAAAACGGTCTCTAATTGTCAAAAGACCACTATCAACCAGCATGCATGCTGTTTTTTTACCTCATGCAAGGCATGGACCCAAGCCCAGAATGAAAAAAAAGGAAATTTATTGAGACCAAGAATACTCGGACACTCAGGATTTCAGATCCATTCGGGTGTCTTCAAGCAATTTATAGAATTGTTGAAGCCGCGATTTCTCAACGGCCCCGCCTTTGGCGTGTTGCTGAATATGCATCAAAAACTTTTCTGCCATAATGGTTTTACGAGTGAACAGCTTGAACTCTGTCATGGTTTTGGGGCGTGGCATTTCCCCTTTAAATACGGTGCCCAACAACGCCATCCCGGCCATCAGCATATTTTCTGACTGCTCTACCATTTTTTCCATGATTTTTGTTTCCATCATGCCTTCATAGGCAAGATCATCCAAATCACTCAAAATACGCCTTTGAAAGAAATCAGGAAATCCTGTTTTACGGGTCTTACGTTGCAACGCGGACAAGCGACGAAGCGTTGCAAAACCTTTATCTATATCTTCTATAACGATGCCACGGTTATGGGCACTTTCCAATATGGGAACAATATAGTTTGCCAACGATCGTAAATTGACGGCCCCAACAAACCCGGCGGATGCATCCAACAGCCTTTCCACACGATCAAGCGGATGGTCCAACCCTTCCAGCAGGTTGCCAATCGTTGTACTTCCCGTCAGCTTTTCACATCTGTTTTTAAGGGCATCATAGGTTTCACTTTCACCGATATATTTCTCTCCGCCGAGGTGAAGCGCCTGGGCAATTTTTCGGTGATAAAGGATATTCTGAAGCAGACTTGTAGTATCAAATGACGCATTACCCGTCAGGCCGGTCGTCAGTTTGTGAACCAGCGTCTTCCGGCTAATTGACATTTTATTGTCAGCATACAGGCTATTTAGCTTATCGATGATGTAATGGCGATCCGCCCGCGGCCGCAATTGCCCGCGGATCAAATCAATCAAAGCCAACAACCCCTCGCCAAGATTTTCTTCTTCGCCAAGCAGTACCTTGACATTGGCGCTCCAAAGTAGATGATCCGCCAAATAGTGATCCAGGATATCCAGAATTTCCTCATCATCATACTTCTCAATAAATTCAAGCGTTTTTTCAAACTTGTCTGACAAGTTTGGCAAGCGATTGAAGTAATGACTTAGGGCAACAAAGAAATCTTTTCTTGGATCTTCATTGTCCGCTAAATGCTGCTTTAGCTTCTCAAGATCTTCATTCTGATCAATCCCAAGGTCACTTTTCTGGCGATGGGTTTTCAAATCCTGCAGGATCTCGTTGGTGAAGTTGTACAACTCCAACACACGTTCATTGACTTTTTGCCCTGTCTTTTGAATTTGGGCGATCGCAACCTTCTGCACAGCACCTTGCAAAATTTGACCGGTATCATTCAAGCGCTGAACATGCTCAGCGCAATAAAGCAGTTCAACAGGTGTTATTTTCCAACCTTCCAGAGGTTTTCTGAGAACGTTGAATATCTCTCTGCGCGAATTGGATAGGTACAGATCGCTTGCAGATTTACAGATAGGAAGTATTGGGGGAACGTCGCTGTGCTTTGACGCGACGGCTTTTTCCCCTGCAAAATAGACCTCTTTTTCGATGTAATTTTGCGCAGAAGTATCATAGGTAATTTTCATTACCTTCGCAGCGTCGAGTTTTAGCTCGCTGTGAAATTGCCGTGCATAATCAACAGCAGCCTTTTCACCATCGCAAACCTTCTGCAATGACCAACTACCGCTTCTTTGCCCCAAGACTTCAAAATGGGTTTCGCTGTTCTGCAAATTCGCCTCCAGCGCAGTACTTTATACTACAAATGTGCTTTAATACTGCAGGAGATATCAGAACATTATTAAGAAAACGGAAAAATAATTAAGCCTTAAGTCTGAATAAGGTGGCCGCCGATCCGAATAGGGCGAATGCTCTTTGCAAGACCTGTTGCATCATCACTTTCGATCAGAACCGCACATAAAGTTGCCTCACCGAGTGCAGGTGAAAAACGTCCTCCCGGGATTTTTTTGGTAAATCTCCGTAGAGGCTCTTCCTTCTCCATTCCAATCACTGAATGATAATCCCCACACATACCAGCATCTGTCTGATATCCAGTACCTTGAGGCAAGATCATCGCATCTGCCGTTGGAGTATGTTGATGGGTTCCAACAACTGCAGTAACACGCCCATCACAATGAAACCCCATAGCCATTTTTTCTGACGTTGCTTCTGCGTGGATATCAACAAAAATGAAATCATACTTTGACCCGAGCCGGCCCGTTTGAAGGATTTTATCCACAGCATGAAACGGGTTATCCAGCGGATCCATAAAGACCGTGCCCATTGCCTGCAGAACCAGAATGCTCTTCCCTTTTTTGGTTTTGAAGGCCGCCGCCCCGCGCCCCGGTGTTCCTTCGGGGTAGTTTAAGGGGCGGATCAGGCGAACATCGTTTGCCATGTATCCCATAATGTCTTTCTGGTCGAATGCGTGGTTCCCAAGAACAATGGAATCCACACCAGCGTCATAAAAAGACTGGCAGATTTTCTCAGTGATACCAAAGCCTGAGGCCGCATTTTCACCGTTCACCACAACAAAATCCAGATCCAGCTCTTTTCGAAGCTCAGGGACTTTTTCAATGACAATGTCACGCCCTGCACGACCCACCACATCACCGCAATAAAGTACTTTCAACGGAATTTCCTTACATATTTATCTGTGACCATCCAGTCCAGCGGCTGATCATGGGTGTCTGTGATCAGATGATCCACTTCCTGTTCAGCATAGGCATAGCCGACAGCGATCACATCTTTTTCTTTTCTCATTTTCTCGAGGGTTCTGTCATAAAACCCGCCGCCGTAACCAAGCCGCCCGCCTTTACCATCGAAAGCAAGCATCGGGACCAGCAGCAAATCCGGCTCAACAATGCTCTGCTCTTCTGTGGGAGTCGGAATGCCGTAAGCACCGGCATAAGTTACGTCGCCTGATTGCCACTTCCTGAATATTAACGGAGATGCTTTTGCATGAACAACAGGTAAGCTCGTCATGATACCTAGATCTGTCAGCTTTTCTATCAAAGGCAAGCAATTCAGCTCACTTCCATAAGGATAATAGCCGCCAACTCTTTTATCACGGTCTAAAGAAATCTCGGATAAAAACAGGTCTGCGGCACGCTGACCCGCCTTAGGATCATTTATCTGATCCCGCATAAGTTTCGCCTTTTCCCGCAGGCGTTTTTTTTCAACTTCACGGGACATCTTGAGGCCTGATCCAGAGTGCACGCACAAAATATGTGCCGCACCACCATAGCCGTCGATTGTATGAAATCTCTGTGGCCTGACAAGTCAGGTGGGAGCCGATTTAACAGGACCACGATCCAATCAGGGATTAGCCCCCCAGATTTCGTTATTGGCCCCAGGATTACTATAATCTGACGCACAAGGCAGTGCAGCAGGCGTTACTTAAGCCTTTTCAAGTCGTTCTGCAACCATCTCTAAACGGTTTGCCCAATTTTCCAGATCAACTTGTTGTGCGCTTCCCTCTTTTTCACCAGTGCTTTTCTGTTTCAGTTCGTCGATCGTTTCATAGGCCTGAGAGAGATCATCAGCAATCAATAAAGTTGCCATTAGAAGAAGTTGAGATTCAGTGGCACTGGCCGCCATATTGCTGAGATCACGGACTTTCTTATCAACATATTCAGATAAATAGACCAGATGATCCTCTTCCCCATCGCCGCAGATAATGGGATAGGAACGGCCATTCACTTTAACTGTTACACTCGCCATCTTAATGCTCCAGCAATTCGCTCACTTTTTCGATTGTATCATCTAACTTACCTGAAACATTTGTCGCCGCCTGTTTCAAGCCGTTATACGCTGCGGTAAGTTCCAACAGCTCTTGCCGAAGCAACTGGTTTTCAGAACGGAGTGTCTCAAGTTCATCTTTGATAGCTGGATCATCGCCCATTATAAAAGATGCCTGCTGGGGCATCTCTTGTGGTTTTTCGCTGAATCTCTCAATCCGCTCAATAGCGGCAATAATTCGCGATTCGATCTCTTCTTGATTCCCCATGACTTGCGGCCCTATCTTGCCCCTCAACCGGAGTATGGTACGACTACCGAACAATATGTCCAGCATCTTATACCCGTCAACTGAAATACATTTATCACTTTTTGTTGGGTTAAAACGAGTTGTGACAAACTAAGCTGTTGACGTTGAGGCCATTGAACGGCATCTTCCCCACGATTCCGAGACTGGTTGGTCCGGTGCGTATTTTCGCGTGCTTTAAATTTTTTGCCACCTAGGCATAGATCAGCCGGTTATAACATTGTTCAGTCCCGAAACGGGCACCTGCAGTTGTTGGAATTTGACCCGACCGAGTGTCGCTTCATGCAACGGGCCAAAAGAACCAACCAGTACAAAACCGCGGGTGGATAGCAAAGAGTCGAAAATGAACACAAACGGCGCCGATACTTCGCCTGCAAACTCCAAGCACAATGATATGGCTAACGCAATCCGTGCACTTTCCATGGATGCCGTGCAACAAGCCAATTCTGGACATCCCGGTATGCCAATGGGTATGGCCGATGTCGCAACAGTGCTTTTTTCCAAGTTTCTGAAATTTGATCCGGCGAAGCCGAACTGGCCTGATCGCGATCGCTTTGTCCTGTCCGCCGGCCACGGCTCCATGCTGCTTTACTCCCTGCTGTATCTCACAGGGTATAAAGATATGACACTGGACGAGATTAAAAATTTCCGCCAGCTAGGCGCAAAAACGGCAGGCCACCCTGAGTTTGGCCACGCAAGCGGCATCGAAACCACAACCGGTCCTCTAGGGCAGGGTCTTGCAACCGCCGTTGGTATGGCGCTTGGTGAAAAAATGATGGCTGCACGTTATCGCAATGTAGTTGATCACCACACATATGTCATTGCCGGTGACGGCTGCCTGATGGAAGGGATCAGCCACGAAGCTGCTTCATTTGCTGGTCATTTGGGACTTGGCAAACTGATCGTGCTTTGGGATGACAACGAAATCAGCATCGACGGCAAGACCGACATTGCCGTTGGCGACGACCAGCGTAAGCGTTTCGAAGCACTGGGTTGGGACACATTTTCTTGTGATGGTCACAATCCAGAAGACATTGAAAAAGCGATTGCAGCTGCACGGGAAACAAACAAACCATCCCTGATCGCGTGCAAAACGACCATTGGTTATGGCTCCCCTAACAAACAGGGCACATCTGGTGTTCACGGCGCACCTCTTGGTGAAGAAGAAATCGCGCTGACCCGTGCCGCTCTTGGTTGGGAACATGGCCCATTTCAAATTCCAGGAAAAATACTGGATCGCTGGCGCGCTGTAGGCACCAAAGGTGCCCGTCATTCTTGCGAGTGGAAAAAAACAGTAGACGAAATGCCTGCTGATGAAAAAGCGGCATTTGAATTTGCTCTCTCCGGTGAATTGCCAGCCGACTTCGATGAAGTTATGGCCAATTACAAACGCCAGCTCAGTGAAGAACAACCAGGTTGGGCGAGCCGTAAAGCAAGTCAGGAAGCTCTCAACATTATCAACGGTAATGTTCAAAACACCGTTGGTGGTTCTGCTGACCTCACAGGATCCAACCTGACAAAAACAGAACACACTGTTCCTGTAACACCAGAGGATTTCTCCGGTCGCTACGTCTATTATGGTGTGCGTGAGTTTGGCATGTCCGCCATTATGAACGGTCTGGCACTGCATCGCGGATTTATTCCATACGGCGGCACTTTTATGGTCTTCACTGACTATGCCCGCGCTGCCATTCGCTTGTCCGCTTTGATGGAACAGCGCGTTGTCTATGTTATGACGCACGACTCCATCGGTCTTGGCGAAGACGGCCCAACCCACCAGCCTGTTGAACATCTGGCATCGCTTCGCGCCATGCCTAATGTCAACGTTTTCCGCCCTGCGGATGCTGTTGAGACTGCTGAATGCTGGGAACTTTCACTGAAAGCAAAGAAAACACCTTCCGTTCTATCTCTTAGCCGTCAAGGCTTGCCAACAGTTCGCAAAGATTACTCTTCTGAAAATCTTTCAGCGCGCGGTGCCTATGAGCTATCTTCCGCATCTGAAGAGGCGAAAGTCACACTCTTTGCAACAGGATCAGAAGTGACCATTGCTCTGGATGCACAGAAAGCACTGGAAGCTGATGGCGTGAGCACACGTGTTGTCTCCGTCCCTTGTTGGGAACTATTTGCTCAACAAGATGCGGACTACCAGAAGGAAGTTTTGGGTGAAGGCACCGCTAAAGTGGCCATTGAAGCCGCATGTTCCTTCGGTTGGCAGAAATTTATCGGCAATGACGGTGTTTTTGTAGGTCTTGACAGCTTTGGTGCCTCCGCACCTGCTGATGCACTATACGAGCATTTTGGAATTACGAGTGAAGCCGTTGTAGCAGCGGCAAAAGGGCAGCTCTAACGAGCACTTAGGAAATGGGCGGCGGGCGTCGCCAAAGTCAGTCATAGGAGTTAAAAATGACAGTTCGCGTAGCGATTAACGGATTTGGTCGTATCGGCCGTAATGTTCTTCGGGCTATTTACGAGTCCGGTCGTACAGATGTTGAAGTTGTTGGCATCAACGACCTGGGTTCCGTTGCGGCAAATGCACACCTGCTGAAATATGACAGCGTTCACGGTCCTTTCCCGTTCAACATTGAAGTTAAAGACAACAGCATCTTTATCGAAGGTCGTGAAATCAAAGTAACTGCAGAACGCAACCCTGCAGATCTGCCATGGGGCGAATTGAACGTGGATATCGCTTACGAGTGTACAGGTATCTTCACTCATGCAGACAAAGCGAAAGCTCATATCGAAGCCGGCGCCAAGAAAGTTCTGATTTCTGCACCTGGTACAGAAGTTGACAAAACTGTTGTTTACGGTGTGAACCACGATCAGCTGACAGCAGATGACAAGATCGTGTCAAATGCTTCTTGTACAACAAACTGCCTTGCACCAGTTGCTCAGGTTCTGAACGAAACTGTTGGCCTGTCTCATGGTTTCATGACAACTGTTCACGCTTACACAGGTGACCAGCCAGTTCTGGATACACTTCACGGCGATCTTCGCCGCGCACGTGCAGCAGCAACATCCATGATCCCAACGTCTACTGGTGCTGCTAAAGCGGTTGGTCTGGTTCTACCTGAACTGGCAGGTAAGCTGGATGGTACTTCTGTTCGTGTTCCAACACCAAATGTGTCCATGATTGATCTGACATTTGTTGCCGGCCGCGCAACAACTCCAGAAGAAATCAACGACGCTATTCGCACCGCTTCCGAAGGTCGTCTGAAAGGTGTTCTGGGTGTATGTGATGAGCCACTGGTTTCCATTGACTTCAACCACAACCCAGCCAGCTCCACATTTGATGTCACTCAGACACAGGTTATCGAAGGCACTTTCGTTCGCGTCCTTAGCTGGTACGATAACGAATGGGGCTTCTCTAACCGCATGAATGACACAGCTGTTGTAATGGCTAACCTCGGCTAATCACCGATCAGGGAGAGTAATGGGCTATGGCCGCGTACAAGACATTGGATGGCATTGATGCCAAAGGAAAAACTGCTCTGGTCCGCGTTGACCTGAACGTCCCTATGCAGGACGGAAAAGTCAGCGACTACACACGCATTGAACGGGTTGCTCCGACAGTACGTGAATTAGCGGAAAAGGGTGCAAAAGTTGTGCTTCTTAGCCACTTTGGCCGCCCTAAAGGGCAAGTGGTTCCTGAAATGTCTCTCGCGGCTGTGGCAAATGTGATGGCTGATCATCTGAACTTGAACATTGCGTTTGGTTCAGACTGCATCGGTGATACGGCAGCGTCCGTTGTAAATGATATGACGGATGGTGATATCTCTCTCCTTGAAAATGTCCGCTTCCATGCGGGCGAAGAAAAAAATGACCCCGGCTTTGCAAGCGAACTGGCAAAGCTGGGTGACTTTTACGTCAATGATGCTTTCTCCTGCTCCCACCGTGCTCATGCGTCAACCGAAGCACTGGCTCGCGAGCTACCTGCCTATGCCGGTCGCAATATGGAAGCAGAACTCAAAGCTCTGTCCGCTGCACTGGAAGCGCCAAAACGACCTGTCATGGCAATTGTTGGCGGCGCGAAAATTTCAACCAAGCTGGACCTGCTATTCAATCTGATCGAGAAGGTGGATCACCTAGTGATTGGCGGCGGTATGGCGAACACATTCCTGAACGCCCAAGGTGTTGATGTTGGTGCCTCTCTTTGCGAGCACGACCTTGCAGAAACCGCATCCGAAATTCTGGCAAAAGCTGACAAAGTCGGCTGCAATGTTTTCCTGCAATCTGACGCTGCTCTCGCGCGCGAATTTAAGGCAAATGCCGAGAACCGCAACGCCTCTGTAAATGACGTGGCATCTGATGAAATGATGCTGGATATGGGCACAGGATCGACCGAAGAACTTAAGAAAGTTCTGGCTGACTGTAATACTCTTATCTGGAATGGCCCGCTTGGTGCATTTGAGATTGAACCATTTGACCGCGCGACATTCTCGGTGGCTGAGACAGCCGCTGCCCTTACCAAACAAGGAAAACTGGTTTCTGTCGCAGGTGGTGGTGATACGGTTTCCGCCCTTGGCAAAGCAGGAGTAAGTGATGATTTCACATATATCTCAACTGCTGGCGGTGCGTTCCTTGAATGGATGGAAGGTAAAGAATTGCCAGGAGTTAAAGCTCTCGGCGTATAAATAAAAAGGAAATACCAATGGCAAGTGTTTTGATGGAAGATATCGCAGCGATGCTTGTCGCTGACAAGAAAGGTATTCTTGCAGCCGATGAAAGCACAGGGACAATAGCAAAACGCCTTGCCTCAATTAGTGTCGAGTCAACCGAAGAAAATCGCCGTAAATACAGGGAATTACTTTTCACAACGGAAGGTCTTTCAGATTATATAAGCGGCGTCATCCTTTATGATGAAACCATCCGCCAATCCACATCTGATGGTCAGCCTTTCGCAGAATATCTGATGGATGAGGGGATTATTCCCGGCATCAAAGTGGATAAAGGTACCTCACTTCTTCCTTTCTCCGAAGGGGAGATGATCACAGAAGGTCTTGACGGTCTTCGAGAACGGCTCAATGAATATGTTGAACTTGGTGCAAAGTTTGCCAAATGGCGCGCTGTCATCCGAATTGGGCACGGTGCTCCAAGCCAATATGGCCTTGATACAAACGCTCATACTCTTGCCCGTTATGCCGCTCTGTGTCAGGAAGCTGGCCTTGTCCCTATTGTAGAACCCGAAGTGTTGATGGACGGTGAACATGACATAGATGAATGCTATGCAGTGACGGAAACTGTTTTGAAAACAGTTTTTGACGAACTGTACAAGCAACGTGTCGTTCTCGAGCAAATGTTGCTGAAGCCAAACATGGTTATCTCCGGTCTGGAATGCCCTGAACAGGCTGACGCTTACGAAGTTTCCACAAAAACCCTGTATTGTTTTGAGCAAACCGTGCCAGCTGCGGTGCAAGGCATCGTATTTTTATCTGGCGGTCAGGATGAACCGACGGCCTGTGCGAACCTGAACGCCATCAATGGCGGTGAAAAGAAAGCACCGTGGGAGCTCAGCTATTCATATGGTCGTGCACTGCAAGGGTCCGCGCTTGCCACATGGCAGGGAAAAGATGAGAACGTAACAACAGCTCAGGAAGCCTTGATTCGCCGGGCACGATTGGTAAGTGCAGCCCGCCAAGGTATTTACTCTGCCAACATGGAAAACTAAAGACGACACAAGTCAATCGGAGCTGGTCCCATAGAAGATTATCGCACAAGAATTTACCTGATTTCGCCTCCTGCTTTTGAGCTGGAAATTTTCGGTGAGCTAGCAAAAGGTGCTCTTGCAGGTGGAGATGTTGCCTGCTTTCAGTTGCGCCTGAAAGACCAACCAAAAGATCAGATACGCCGCGCGGCAGAATATCTAATTCCTGTTTTTCAGGACCACGGTGTTGCCTTTCTATTAAACGATGATCCTGTTCTAGCAAAGGAAATAGGCGCTGATGGTGTTCATGTGGGACAGGATGACACGCCTTACAAACAGGCCCGCGAAATTATCGGCGATGATGGCATCGTGGGTGTGACTTGCCACAACTCCCGCCATTTGGCCATGACGGCTGCAGAGCACGGCGCGGATTATGTGGCCTTTGGTGCCTTCCACCCCTCTTCCACCAAGGACGCAAAATTCAAAGCTGAACCCGAAATTCTGGAGTGGTGGTCAAGCCTTGCAGAAACACCATGTGTAGCGATAGGTGGGATAACAGTTGACAATGCTGCTCCACTAATTAAAAGCGGTGCTGACTTTCTGGCAATTTCAGGAGGCGTCTGGAGTAATCCAGAAGGCCCCGAAGCTGCTATACGCGAACTGAACAGGATGATTGATAACATATCTGCTTCCTGATAGGTTCCGCCAACAATATTCTGAAAATCAAATAGAAGATGGTTCGCCATGAAAATTAACGGCAATGCAATTCGTCCTGGCAACGTAATTGAGCATAAAGGTGGCCTTTGGGTCGCAGTTAAAATTCAACATACCCAGCCTGGTAAAGGCGGCGCGTACCTGCAGGTAGAGCTTAAAAACCTGCGCGATGGCACAAAACTGAATGAACGTTTCCGTTCTTCTGAAACTGTTGAACGTGCGCGTCTGGAACAAAAAGACCACCAATTCCTGTTTGCGGATGATGATTTCTTCACATTCATGAATGTTGAGGATTATGAACAGGTTACAATTGCTGCAGACCTTGTTGGTGATAAAGCTCAGTTCCTGCAAGATGGGATGCAGGTTGAAATCGAATTCTACGAAGATGAAGCCTTGAACGTTCTTCTTCCGGAAAATGTCACACTGGAAATCTCTGAAACTGAACCTACAGTAAAAGGTCAGACAGCAGCATCTTCCTACAAGCCTGCTATTTTGGAAAATGGCATGCGCATTATGGTTCCGCCTTTCTGTAACACAGGCGAGAAAATCGTCGTTAACACAGAAACAGCTGAATATTCTAAACGGGCGGACTAACCGCCCCTTTTCCCTCCCCCTTAAATTGTAAATCAGGTACCCAAAATGGCTCGTAAAACACCACTCATAACCGTAATGGAAAATGCCGCGCGCAAAGCCGCACGCAAACTACTCCGCGACTTCAACGAGGTGGAGAACCTGCAGGTATCTCGAAAGGGTCCAGCTGACTTTGTCAGTAACGCCGACGTTGGCGCGGAAAAACTCATTCGCGAAGAACTGGAATATGCACGTCCGGATTTCGGATTTAAGCTGGAAGAAGGGGGAGAAATTCCAGCTAAAGACGGAAAAAGCTATTGGGTTATTGATCCACTGGACGGAACAACCAACTTCCTGCATGGCATGCCACACTTCGCCATTTCCATCGCACTGATGGAAGGTAAAGAAATTCTGGCTGGTCTTATTCTGGATCCAGTGAAAGATGAACTTTTTTGGGCAGCAAAAGGTGAAGGCGCCTTTGTTAACAACCAGCGCCTTCGTGTATCCGGTCGCAACCGTATGGCCGATTGCGTTTTTGCAACAGGTATCCCTTTCCTCGGCAAACCGGGCCACGAAACATTTTTGCGAGAAGCTCATGAAATCATGGCTGTCTCTGCAGGTATTCGTCGCTTCGGTGCCGCTTCCCTTGATCTTGCCTATGTGGCAGCGGGTCGTTTCGATGGCTACTGGGAGCGCGGGCTTTCAGCATGGGACCTTGCCGCCGGTATCATCATCGTGCGTGAAGCTGGTGGGTTCGTCACCCAGATCGATGGCGGTGAAAGAATGTTGGAAAAAGGCGATATTCTTGCCTCCAACAGCGAGATTAATTCTCAAATGAGCGAAGCTCTTCGCCGCGCTCGCAAAAAGTAAGCAATATTAGCTGCGCGGGACAACCTCACTTAAAAGTTGTCCCGTGCGCACCGCTAAGTTATTGTTTCCCTCAGCATTCACGAGTGCCCTCAACTTGTCATAATCATAAAGTAGACAAGGGCACTTCATCGGAGCACGTGTTCGCGGCCATATGGTAGCGCGCGCAAGTAATTGTTCAGGGGGTGCCAGAAATGGCAAGCGGTAACAAAACTGCATTGGGAAAATTCAAGGCCACGTTGGTAATCACGACCGTTGCGGCCGCTTCCAGTTTATCTTTTTCAACATCAGTAAATGCGCAAACCGTCATTATTGGCGGCGGAAATGATCGTCCGGTGGTGGTCAACTACCCCCCGGCACCAGCTTCTCCTTATGGACAACCCGTCTATCCGTCTTCAGGAACTGCGACTGCGGGATCGGACTATTCAAAGGGCGCGCGCATTATATCAGGCGACGAGGTGATTGTTCTCACACCGCCAAGCGAGCAGAAAAAGAAAGCGAAGCGCGTCAAAAAGATCGCAAAAACAACTACACCTGAAAAAGTCACAGAACCTAAGAAAAAAGTAGCCGCTGCAAAACCGGCTCCAAAGAAAGTCACAGAACCGAAACAGAGCCCCCCGGTTCCGGCGCCAAAAGTCGCTGAAGTCAAGAAACCTGCGCCTACGCCAGTACCTGAACCGAAAAAAGTAGAAGCCACTGCCGCTAAAAAACTGGTGGAACCCTCTGAACCAGCAAAAAAAGAGATGGCGGAGGTAAAACCGGCAAAACCGAAGATAGAGACTAAACCAGAAGCGATAGCAGAAAAGCCCAAAGAGGTTGCCAAGGCACCTAAAACACCAGAGCCGGCAAAACCAGTTGAAGCCAAGCCCACCCCGAAAAAAATCGTACCTGTTCCTAAGTCTGAAGAAACACAGGTGGCCTCACTTGAAAAAGAAAGTGAAGTCAGCGCGAAAACGTCAAAGATTCCGGAGATTAAGCCTGAGGTAGACAAAGCTGCACACCAACTCATCTTTGAAGAAGGCAAAACCGATCTTCCAAGCAACGCGAATTCTCTTTTGAAGGAACTATCTTCAACTGTTGGTGGGACACAGGATCGTATTCAGCTGGTCGCCTATGCAAAGGCAAGCAGTATTGGTCGGGCACGCCGCATTTCGCTTGGTCGTGCTCTCGCCATTCGTGAAAAGCTGATGAATATGGGTATTCCAAATAATCGAATTGAAGTTCGCGCCCTTGGCGCACCAGAGGGCGATACACCGCCTGACAGGGTAGATCTTAAAATTATAACGAGATAGCGTATGAGCACATTATCCAGCTTTGGCTCAGCCCAGCAGACGGCGGCCCCGAAACTTAATCGTCCTCGGCGGCATCTGATCCGAATGGGTGTCTTCTTGGCAATTGTTATTGGCATTTCAGTTTTGCTTTTTGCCCCAGCAGCCGAAGCGTTTAATGCAAATCCTTACCTGAACGGTGTGATCCTTCTCACCTTGCTGTTTGGTATCGCTTACATGTTCCGTCAGGTCCTAATCTTGAACGGTGAAGTAACCTGGACAGAAGATCTTGCCCGGCTTGAAGGGGGCGGCATTTCTTTACAAAGCTCACCGACACTCTTGTCTCCTCTAGCCACAATTATCGGGGATAGCAATGGGCCGCTGCGAATGACGGCGGTTACCATGAATACCATTTTGGACAGTGTCAGCGCCCGTCTGGATGAAGGCCGTGATATTTCACGCTACCTGATTAATGTGCTTATCTTTCTTGGTCTGCTGGGAACTTTCTGGGGCCTTCTGGAAACTGTTGGATCCGTTGGAGATGCTATCTCAACCTTAAATGTCGGAGGGCAGGATTTCTCCAAGGTATTTGACGAACTTAAAATCGGCCTGGAGAAGCCATTGGCCGGAATGGCCATTGCCTTTTCATCTTCCTTATTCGGTCTCTCTGGGTCGCTAATCCTTGGCTTTCTGGATATGCAGGCAGGACAAGCCCAGAACCGCTTCTACATGGATCTGGAAGAGTGGCTGACAACAGTCACAAAATTTGCGCCTTCTGGTCCTGTAGGCCTATCTGAGGTCGCAGATCAGAGCGTTCCGGCTTATGTCAGTGCGTTGCTGGAGCAAACTGCTGAAAGCCTTGACGGGCTGCAACGCACTCTGGCACGTGGAGAAGACAAAAGAAGCCATGGAGATGCTGCCATGATCACGGTGAGTGAACGCCTTGCCGCCCTTACCGATCAGATGCGCGCAGAGCAAGACTTGATGGTCAAACTTGTGGAAGGACAGATGGAATTGAAGCCTGTCCTGCAGCGTATGGCTCAAGTTCAGGAACAGGGCGGCCTTGATCAGGCCAGCCGTAACCACCTTCGAAACCTGGATGTCTATATGGCGCGCCTCTTGGAAGAAATGGCTGATGGACGTAACCAGCTAAGCCAGGAAGTCAGAAGTGAAATCAAACTGCTCACACGGACCATCGCGGCTATCGCCGAAGAAGATCGTCGCAGCTAACGGCCGGGAGATAGGGCAGCATGGCGCGTAGGAAAAACGGACAAAGGGCCAATTATGAGATATGGCCGGGTTTTGTGGATGCTCTTACTACATTACTGCTTGTCATCATCTTCCTGCTGGTCGTTTTCGTTCTGGCACAATTTTTCCTGTCTCAAGCCCTATCTGGCAGGGATGCTGCACTTGAAAAGCTCAATCAGCAGGTTGCTGAACTTGCCGACCTTCTCGCCCTTGAAAAAGAGACAAATGTCTCCTTGAAGCAGGAAATTGCGGCCCTCAACATTACCCTGACCCAATCCAATCAGGATCGGGACAACGCCATCATCCAATTGGATACCATTACAGCGCGCGCGTTGGCGGCGGAGGAAGAGCGAGATGAACTGACCTTGCTTCTGCAAAAGCAGGAACAGAAAACGGCTGATACAGAGGCCGCTCTCAAAGAAGCGGAAGAGCGAATTAAACTTCGTGAAGATGAGATTGCCGCGAATCTGAAAGACATTGAAAGCCTGAAACGAGACATTTCTTCTCTTGAGGAACTTCGCAAGAAACTTGAAAGCGAAGTCGGTGCATTGGCTGCGAGGATCAAAGAAAAAGATACAGAAATTGGCGAAGTCCGCGATCGCAGTAAGGAACTGGAAGCAAAACTAGCAGATGAGCAAGAACGCACACTTCTGGCACAAAAAGATATTGAAGATCGCGAAACCAAGCTCGCTGAGTTACAGACTCTGTATCTGCAAACCCAAGACAACCTGACCGCGGAAGAGAAGATTTCTTCTGAAGCCCAAGCCCAGGTACAGCTGCTCAACGTGCAATTGTCTGCTTTGCGTGAACAATTGGCCCGCATTGAAAGCGCACTGGAAATTGCTGAGCAAAAAGACATAGAGCAAAAAGCGCAAATTGCGGATCTTGGCCGTCGCCTCAATCAGGCGCTCGCCCAAAAAGTTCAAGAATTACAACAGTACCGATCAGATTTCTTTGGTCGCTTAAGAGAAGTATTGAAGAACCGTCCAGGCGTTAGCGTCGTTGGTGATCGTTTTGTCTTCCAGTCCGAAGTTCTGTTCGGCCTGGGTGAGGCAGAATTGGGGGAGCAAGGCCGTCAAAGTATGCGCGCCTTTGCACAAACCCTGCTGGAGATTTCCTCCACCATTCCTGATGATATTGATTGGGTGTTGCGTGTCGACGGCCACACGGACAAACAACCCATCAGCACGGTGCGTTTCCCATCCAACTGGGAGCTTTCCATGGCCCGTGCGTTGTCTGTCACCAAGTACCTGGTAGCAAGGGGTGTCCCCCCTACCCGACTGGCCCCTACGGGCTTTGGACCTTATCAGCCGCTTGATCCACGAGATGATGAAATCGCGTTTTTGAGAAATCGCAGAATTGAATTGAAGCTGACGGAACGCTGATCTGCGTGTTCACGCGTCCAGCGCTTCCCGTCCTGTATCAAACTGAAGACGCGCTAGCTTGGCATATAAACCGCCTTCTTTCATCAACTGCTCATGTGTCCCCTGCGTCACTACATGCCCCTTATCCAGGACGATGATACGGTCCGCATTGAGAACAGTCGCCAACCTGTGGGCAATTACAAGTGTGGTACGCCCCTTCATCAAGTTCTCAAGAGCGCCTTGAACGAGGCTCTCACTTTCAGCATCCAACGCGCTTGTCGCTTCATCCAGCAATAGTATTGCCGGATCACGCAAAATCGCACGGGCAATGGCGATACGCTGTTTCTGACCACCAGAGATCTTGATACCTTTTTCACCAAATTCAGTATCAAACCCGTTCGGCATTTGCATGATGAAATCATAGGCTTCTGCGGCTTTCGCGGCGGCAATCATTTCTTCTTCCGTCGCGTCCGGGCGGCCATACATGATGTTGCTGCGGGCACTGCTTGCGAAGATCGCCGGCTCCTGCGGCACAAGTCCAGTAAGTGCACGCACCTCTCTTGGATCCGCATCCTTGATATCAATGCCGTTTACGCGGATCGCTCCTACTTCTGGATCATAGAAGCGCAGCAGCATCTGGAATACGGTTGTCTTACCGGCACCGCTTGGACCCACGATTGCAACTGTTTCGCCTTGTTTGATTTCGAGATTGAAATCATTAAGAGCTGCCATATTTTTGCGGGTCGGATAATGGAATGTCACGTGATCAAATACCACACCATGGGTCAGGTCGGCTGGAATAGGTGTTGGGTTTTCGGGGCTTTTGATCTCTGGTTCTTCCTGTAGAAGATCCATCAAACGCTCAGATGCGCCCGCGGCGCGCTGCAATTCCCCCCAGATCTCGCTGAGGGATCCCATGGATCCGGCAACGACAATCGCATAGAACACGAAGGAACCGAGCGTTCCCGCAGACATAACACCATTTACAACATCTGTTGCACCGCTCCACAACACAAAATCAATCGCACCAAAGACAAGTAAAATAACTAAAGCCGTCAGCCAGGCGCGGGCGCGGATACGTGCGACCGCTATTTTGAAGCTATCCTCGACCGCTCCACTAAATGTCAGTCGATCCAAATCTTCATGTGTATAGGCTTGGGATGTCTGAATGGCCTGCAGACTTTCATCTGCCTGAACACTGATGGTCGCAATGCTTTCCTGATTTTCACGGCTCAGCTTGCGGACTTTACGGCCAAATACAATAATTGGTACGACAATACATGGGACAACCAACAAAACCATGCCGGCAAGTTTCGGACTTGTGTAAATAAGCAGTGCCAGACCACCCACGAATGAAAGTACATTGCGAAGCGCCACGGAAATGGACGATCCAATAACTGTTTGAATAAGTGTGGTATCCGTAGTGAGACGTGAAAGAACTTCGCCGGTACGCGTAACTTCAAAGAAAGCGGGGCTGAGTTTCAGGATGTGACTGAAAACTGCGTTCCTGATATCTGCAACGACACGTTCTCCGATCCATGAGACCAGAAAGTATCTGGCGAAAGACGCAACGGCCAGACCGACAACAACAATCATTAATCCCAGGAAATACTGGCCAAGATCTTCTGAGCCCGCCGAGAAGCCATAGTCTAGCAGAAACTTGACTGCCTGACCAATCAGCAAGAGGGCCGCGGAGGCAAACACAAGCGCAACCAAAGCACCTGTAACCTGCCATTTATAGGGCTTTACGAATCGAATGAGATTCCGAAGTTGCGACACTGGGGCTTTACTCGTTTTCCCCTCGCTATCCGGGTCGGTTTGTACACTACTGCTATCAGTCACAATTTCTCTTTCCGAACTTGGTTTTCTGCCATCGGTTTTAAAGAATATCGTCGCTTCTACAAGAAAATTCGCAAAATAAATATATCTTTGCTTGCCATCCACGATAACCTTTTATATAAGGCCCGCTTAGTGAATTCCAGCATCCCCTTAAGGGTAGAGGCGATATGAAAGCAGATACACATCCAGATTACCACACCATTACTGTCGAAATGACTGATGGCACTACATTCGAAACCCGTTCTACATGGGGTAAAGAAGGCGATGTTATGAAACTGGACATCGACGTTAAATCTCACCCAGCATGGACTGGTGGACAGCAGCGTGTACGTGAAGACGGCCGTGTTGCTAAGTTCAACAAGCGTTTCTCTGGTTTCGGCCTGAAATAAAGCCAGCCAATCTAAAGAATGTAGATCAGGCGCCTGATTGCAGGCGCCTTTTTTGCGTTATACCTTGCTGTTCAAGCCGTTTTGTAGGCTTCCATAGCCTGCTGGTCCAATCGATCAATACGCCGGTAAAGTGATTCACTCCGCGCGAGGAGAGAAACCAGCCCATCAGGCAATTTCTGCATTAATTCATCATCAATTTCGGCAAGGCAGGTTTCCTGATATTGAAGATGACATTCTTCGGCCTGCGCCTCGTCTGGTGTGATCTCACCTTCAGACAAGGCTCTTTGAAACATCAGCCACGACATGCTTTCTGTAAGGCGTGTTGTAAGGCGAAGTGATTCTGTTGCGTAATGAAAACTTACATTACTAGGCATCTCTCGAACGGCCATCTTTCCCGGGCCCAGTAGATACTCACGCGCCTCAATCACAAGAGCCAACGCTTCATCATAGGTCCGGGTAAAAAAAATCGCGCCCGATATTGGTGATAATTCTCCGCCGCTCATATTGTCCCTTTGTTTTCTTTGGCGCAGTGTACACCCAAAATCATTAATATTCTCTCATCCGTCTTGAAAGCCTCAACCTATTTCATACATATGTTTTACGGACGCCGCTCAAGCGGGTTCGTGTGCGGCACGCCCTTTATGGGGTGCTCATATCATTATATTGCTCTGGAAGAGGATATTAACATGCGCAATTTAGATTTTTCGCCCTTAATGCGTTCAACAGTTGGTTATGACCGTATTAGTCAGCTTTTTGAAGGCATGGAACGTGCCACAAACGGTGACAAATACCCCCCTTACAATATCATTAAAAACGATCAGGACAGTTATTCTATCGTGATGGCCGTTGCCGGATTTTCCGAAGGTGATATCCGCATCACTGCAACGCATAACTCGCTAGAGGTTTCCGGTGAAACGAAGGACGAGCAAGAAGATGTAGAGTATCTACATCGCGGCATTGCCGGACGTGCGTTTACACAGACGTTTGAACTCGCAGATACAATAAAGGTTGTTGGCGCGGAAATGGAAAATGGCCTGCTAAAAATTGCCCTCCAAAGAGAGATCCCCGAGGCAATGAAACCCCGTACCATCAGCATCACTAAAGCGGATGATATCGCCGCTTAAGCCTGAAAGAATGTAGCTCCTATGAAGCAGCTGGAAATTGGCCTCCAGCTGCTTTTTTATTGGATAATTCCCGTCCCTTCAAAGCCAACCAGCAGATCCCGGATTTCATCTCCAACCCGTTCTGTCTTGTGGGTGGTCTGATTTGTATTCACCCAGATGATCTCGCCAGAAGCATATCTCTCGCTTTGGTCTTTATCAAAAATCTCCAACACAAAAACGATAGAGCTGTTTCCGATTTTCTGAGTACGGCATCCAACCTGAAACTCTGTATCAAACAAAAGGGGCCGCTCATAATTCACGAGAGACTTTACCAGATGAAAGTCCGCACCCGTTTTCTCCGGATATTGAGAGTAATCAAAATTCAAATCCCGAAAATATTCGGTAATTGCTACATCAAAATAGGTTAGATAGTGCGCATTAAAGACAACACCCTGACCATCAATCTCTGAGTAACGCACCCTGAAATCATGGAAAAACTTAAAATCTTCACGGGCCATTTTCTTATCCTTCTTGTTTTAGGGCCGCCTTCCAATCCGGCTGATCTATGCCAAAGATATTCTTGATCTTCGAACAATCCAACACAGAATTTGCAGGACGCTTCGCGGGGGTGGGATAGCCAGATGTTGGTATTGGCTTCACTGTAACGTCTGTTTTGCTCTTTAGGATTTCGGATGCGAATTGATACCAACTAACGCGTGGCTTGCCGCAATAGTGGTAAACCCCCCAATCGGAAAAATTTTCTTCCGTCACTATTTTCGCAATCTTCAGGAGGCTTTCTGCGATCGCTTTTGCTGGGGTGGGGCCACCAAACTGATCCTCCACAACGGATAGTTCAGTTCTATCTTCCGCAAGACGTTTCATGGTTTTTACAAAACTCATCGGGCCACCGAACACCCATGCGGTTCTCAGGATAATATGCTTTGCGTGGCTCGCACTAATTCTCTGCTCACCTTCCAGCTTACTCTTTCCGTATATGCTTAAGGGCCCAGTTGCATCTGTTTCCAGATAGGCCCCCGCCTTGCCCCCATCAAAAACGAAGTCAGTGGAAATATGAAGAAGGGGGCAGTCCATCTCGTCTGCTATTTTGGCCAAGTTCTCCGACCCATCCCGGTTAATAGCATATGCCAGCTCGATTTCTTCTTCTGCACGATCGACCGCCGTGTAAGCTGCTGCATTGATAATCACATCCGGGATGACAGACTTCACGCATTCTGATACGGATTTGTAATCCGTAATATCCAGTTGCTCACGGGAAGCAAGATACGCGTCCAGCCCTTCCTCCTGGATTAGAGTCGCTAGCGCTTGCCCAACCTGACCATTGGCGCCGGTTACCAGAATTTTCATGGTCAAGAACCCAAACCTCGGCGATCTTTCTCAGCGCCTTCACCAACAGCACGCACCCAATCCAGATTGTCTAAATACCAATCAACAGTCTTTGCCAGCCCCTCTTCCAGAGTGACTGTCTGAGACCAGCCAAGTTCTTTTTCAATTTTGCTGCAATCGACGGCATAGCGGGCATCATGTCCGGGACGGTCCGTAACATATTTAATCAAATTTTCATGGGGAGCTTTGTCAGGGAACTTTCTATCCATTGCAGAACAGATCGCTTTCACCATGTCAATATTGGTGCGCTCTGCCCGACCACCGATCATATATGTCTCGCCAACGCTACCACGCTCCACCACCAACCTAAGAGCAGCGGTATGGTCATGCACGTAAAGCCAATCTCGAATATTCAGTCCGTTACCGTAAACAGGTAGATCCCGCCCCTCCAGTGCATTAAGAATAATCACCGGCAATAGTTTTTCAGGGAACTGATAAGGCCCATAATTGTTGGAGCAGTTCGTTACAAGAACTGGCAATCCGTAGGTCCGCTGCCAGGCACGCGCCAAATGATCCGAGCCTGCCTTACTGGAAGAATAAGGAGAATTTGGCTCATATGGGCTGGCTTCGCTAAAGAGGCCTTCAGGGCCAAGTTCACCATAAACCTCATCTGTGGAGATATGAAGAAACCGGAAACTCGCCTGTTCTGAATCACCTAATTCACGCCAATATTCAAGTGCGGCTTGCAACATGGTAAATGTGCCGACCAAATTCGTCTGAATAAAAGCCGCAGGTCCATCAATGGATCTGTCCACATGGCTTTCGGCGGCCAAGTGATAAACTGTGGTTGGTTTATATTTATCGAACAAGGATTTAATCGCAGCCATGTCGCATATATCAACCTGCTCAAAGCTGTGATTATCTGCCCCTTCAATTTCTCTCAGGTTTTCAAGACTACCCGCATAGGTCAACTTATCGACTGTCACCACATGAGAAGCCCCGTCCTTCACCAGATCTCTGACCAGCGCCGAGCCGATAAAGCCTGCACCACCTGTAACCAAAATTGTCATGCGATCTCTCCGTATTCGAACAGTTTGTTCTGATCCTTCAATCTTGGAAGGATTTTGTCTTTATCTGATAAATGAACGCTTGATGGATCAACCTTCCAGTCAATTGCAAGATCCGGATCATTCCAGATAATTCCTGCCTCATCTTCAGGGCTGTATTTCCCGCTTACTTTATAAAGAAATTCAACATTTTCAGTCAGGGTACAATAGCCATGAGCAAAGCCTTTCGGAACCCAAAGCTGTTTCCAGTTGTCAGCCGATAATTCAACGGCAACATGTTGCCCAAAAGTTGGAGAGCCTTTCCGAATATCAGCGGCCACATCCAACACTGCTCCTCTTGTCACACGGACAAGTTTTCCCTGTGCATTTGGTGACAGCTGATAGTGAAGGCCCCGTATCGTGCCTTTCTCTGCACTAAAAGCGTGATTATCCTGAACAAACTGATCAGTAATTCCTGCACTCTGAAGGTTTACTTCATTCCAAACTTCAGAAAAGAACCCCCTGCTGTCGCCAAATCTACGTGGTGTGACAACAATCACATCTTTGATTGCCGTTGTTTCTATGTCCAATGTGCCTAACCCCTAGAAAAGCAGTGTTTTCATCTACTTAACGACCAATAGTTGATACGCTGTTAATTTGCTGAATTGAAAATTTGTTAAGGAATAGAATTTAAAATTAGAATAATATCCGTTTGCCAATTCGTACTGATTTAAGTGAACAATGTGTAGTGTATGTGTCAAAGTCATATCAGACCCTGATATGCTATCAGAAAGTAATCTTGAAAGTTACCGTGAAGTTGATAAGCGGTCACTTGTTGTTGCGTTCCTTCTGCTCCCCTTTATCCTGATCATTGCGCTCCTTCCCTGGATCCTGTTTCCAAAAGAGCCTCCTATCTGGCTCCTTGGCTTCTGTCTGATTTGGTGTAGCATCCTCGCCCTATTTCCCTATCACGCGCTCAGAAAATACGTCATCAGCAAAAAACAAAATTCCTGGATTTTAAAATGGTCCGAAAGCGGCATCTGGTGTCGCTTTAAAAAACAAGGCGGATGGTTCGATCACAATATCTCCCATAATATTGCAAAAATCCCTGCGGGAAATATTGACTGGATACGAATACTGGATCATTCAAGAGTTTCGGCATCTGAGGTAAGCGTTCACTACACAAAAAAGCACTCAAAGTTTCTTGAAATTGGCCTCAACAAACTGGATCTCTCGACGCTCAGGGAAGCCCTTAAAACCGAGGCAATCAGAAGGAATAACCAGCTGGGTTTTCATGAAACACCGTTGATGCTATCTGATGAAGGAACATTGCTGATCAGCCTTCAAAATCCAAATAATGTCATCACCAATCTTCAAAAACATTTTCGTGTTTTGGAGGCAAAAGTCACAAAACGAAAAAATCTAGCGGAAATGTCGAACGAGGAAAAACTGGGCCACATCAAAGGCCTTATCCAAAAAGGCGATAAAGTTGCGGCAGTACGCGCAACAAGCGAAGGCTTTAAATGTACGTTGACGGAAGCCAACCGCTTTGTGGATGAGTTAGGGGCTGGCAAGGCGAATATCAGTTATCCCGCCGGGTCACTCAAGTAAAGGAAAAGCCCGCCTATTGGCGGGCTTAATTGATTAACGACTAATTGGTTTGTATTTAATGCGGTGTGGTTCGACCGCCTGCGCCCCCAGACGACGCTTCTTATCCTCTTCATAGGCTTCGAAGTTACCTTCAAACCACTCAACGTGACTGTCACCTTCATAGGCCAGAATATGCGTTGCAATACGATCGAGGAACCAGCGATCGTGGCTGATGACCACAGCACAACCAGCAAAGTCCAACAAAGCTTCTTCCAGCGCGCGAAGTGTATCAACGTCAAGGTCGTTGGTTGGTTCGTCGAGCATGAGGAAGTTCGCGCCGGATTTCAGCATCTTGGCAAGGTTTACACGGTTTCTCTCACCGCCTGAAAGCTGCCCAACTTTTTTCTGCTGATCTGAACCCTTGAAGTTAAACCCGGAGACATAGGCGCGGCTGTTAATCTCGCGCTTGCCAAGATAGATAACTTCATTCCCTTCCGAGATTTCTTCCCAGACAGTTTTATTTGGATCCAGCGTATCACGGTCCTGATCCACGTAACCCAATTGTACTGTTGGACCAACACGGAAATCACCATTATCGGGCTTCTCAGCACCAGTAAGCATTTTAAAGAGTGTTGTTTTACCCGCGCCGTTAGGCCCGATAACACCAACAATCGCCCCTGGTGGCAGCTTGAAGTTCAAATCATCAATAAGTAGGCGGTCTTCAAAGCCTTTACTCACATGCTCGGCTTCTACGACAAGATCACCCAAACGTGGCCCAGGAGGGATGGTGATCTGCATTTCATCCACTTTCTTGGCCGTATCCTGGTTCAGCATATCTTCGTATGCTTGCAAGCGGGCCTTGGATTTGGATTGGCGGCCCTTCGCGCCTTGACGAACCCATTCAAGTTCATTTTTTAAGGTCTTGCGGCGGGCATCTTCAGCTTTGCCTTCCTGTTCAAGACGTTTTTCCTTCTGATCAAGCCAGCTGGAATAATTACCTTCCCAAGGAATACCGTGACCACGATCCAATTCAAGAATCCAACCTGCAACATTATCAAGGAAGTAACGATCGTGGGTTACTGCCACAACAGTGCCAGTATATTCGTGCAAGAAACGTTCAAGCCACGCGACACTTTCCGCGTCAAGATGGTTTGTTGGCTCGTCGAGGAGCAACATATCTGGCTTGGATAACAGCAAACGGCAAAGTGCAACACGGCGACGTTCGCCTCCAGACAGCTTTGTGACATCCGCATTGGAAGGCGGGCAACGCAGCGCGTCCATGGCGATTTCAACTTCGCGCTCCAGATCCCAAAGGTTCTGCGCGTCGATCTGCTCCTGCAGTTCCCCCTGCTCAGCAATAAGATCATTCATTTCATCATCGGTCAGATCTTCACCAAAACGGGCAGAAACTTCATTAAATTTATCAAGAAGTGCTTTCTTTTCACCAACGCCATCCATGACATTTCCAAGCACATCCTTCTCTGGGTCCAACTCTGGCTCCTGCGCAAGATAGCCAACTTTCACGCCGTCAGCCGCCCAGGCTTCGCCAGTGAACTCGGTTTCAATACCAGCCATGATTTTCAACAGTGTTGATTTACCGGCACCGTTGAGGCCAAGCACACCGATCTTTGCACCTGGGAAAAAGCTCAAGCGGATGTCACGAAGGACTTGTTTGCCGCCAGGATAGGTCTTGGATAGACCGTTCATCACATAAATATATTGGTAAGACGCCATTTTCCGTCATGTCTCCAGATATAGGTTCATTGCACCCTTTTTATCGCCTCAAAGCGCCGGGCGCAACGCAAGACCGTTACCCCTATGGGAATAAATCAGGTGGCAACATGCCTGTCGTGACAGCGTATAGAAGCCCACTAACGGTTACGATGGACGATACAGTCGAAATCAGAATGGTTGCTGAGGCGCGCTCAATCCAAACCCCATATTGCTGAGCAAGGACATATACATTTGTTGCCGTTGGAAGCGCCGCCAAAAGGACTGCAGTATAGAGCCAAATCGGATCAAAATTCCCAACCCAGCTCAAAACCACATACATCAGCAAAGGATGGATCACCAAATTCGCAGGAACGATGTATCCAAGCTCCGGAGGCACTCTTTTCAAGGGGCGGAGCGCGAGGCTCACCCCCATCGCAAATAGCGCGCAGGGAGCTGCGGCTTGCGCCAAGTACTGAATGAGTGCAGCAATTGGTTTGGGCGGCGAGAATTCGATAAAAGCAGCCCCAACCCCTATAATTGTTGCAATAATAAAGGGATGGAAAAACACCCTTTTCGCAATCTCCTTAATCAAATCACTGATCTTACGTTTTTCTTCACCCGAGATCGCCATACAAGTTGGGGCGATGACGAAATGCATCACATTTTCAAAACAGAAAATCAGTGCAACAGGTACCGCTGCCTTTTCACCGAACGCGAGGATTGCAATCGCAGGTCCCATATAACCGATATTACCATAGGCTGCGGCAAGACCTTGTATTGTTGCGGGGGGGATTTTTTCCCGCAGAACCAAAAGTCCGGTAAAAAAAACAAGAAGGAAAATGACGAAAGTCACTGACAAATTTGACAGGATGAAATCCCAACTTGCCAATTTTTCAACGGGTGTTGTTGACAGTAACTTGAAGAAAAGTGCCGGCAAGGCCGCATAAATAATAAAGGTGTTCAACCACCCCATTGCCTGTTCAGGCTGCTTTGTAATTCGGGCAATTAGATACCCAAGAAAAATAAGCCCAAAGAGAGGGAGAACAAGCGCAGCAATGTCTGACATAGATTAACCTGATTGGAGACGTTGGATACCAATTGGTAAAAGCAATCCCTAATCAGGTCAATCCCTATCAAATTTACCTTAGGCGTTTGAGTTCCCACCTGGGTCAAATGTAATCACAACCAAGATGACAATCATCATGGGGGCAACCACAAGAAGCGGCAAGATGATCGCGGGGTAACCGAATACATAAATGCACAAGACCCAGGTCATCACCACATTCAGTAGAAAATTGATTTTTGTTGAATCCGGGCCATCAATGGCCTCTTTCACGAACCATCCCAGAACTGGGACATAGCGTAAAACAGTTATAATCTTATCCATAATCCATCCATCACACATAAATACTCTGGCATGGATATAGAAAAACAAACGCCCCGGATCAACGGATCTCAGGGCGTCATATCGTCGCATGATTTTCGCAGTTTAGGCTGATTTTCTTTTTCGCCAACCAAAGAAGCCAAGTACAGCCAGCCCAACTGCATATAGAGGAAGAGCCGCAGGCAAAGGCACTGCTGTCAAACTATCTGGAGAATAATAAAGAGACATGTGAGACAAGTCCTTCCCTTTCCCTTGTCTATTGACGATCACACCCTCTGTTGTCCAAGTTCCTGATAGATTGGTTATATCAAGCAAATACGCTACAAAAGCGTTGCCTGCTTTCATTGTCAGCATCACACTTGAATACCCGTTGAAGCTATCTACTGACCAAGTTCCGCTGGTCACGTCATTTACAACGTCCTTCAAGATAATTTTGTGGTCACCGTCTGGACCGTCTGACTTATCGGCAAGTGTCCAATCTGTAATACCAAACGGGTCAACGCTCGAAATAAATGCCGTCGTGTCATTTGCACCGTCAAACACTTCGCACGCGGTTGACACTGTTACATCACTGAGCGAACACGTTGGGACAATAGGCATAGGTGCAGCGCTCACCGAAGCAGCAGAAAGAACCACAGCAACGATTACTCCACTCAATGCAGAAATAAATTTTCCAAGCCCAAGCATATAAACGCCTCCGAATTCATCAATCCATGAAAGATATCAGATTTTCTCTAAAAGAAACAATTTTACTGTTTTTGTAGGTAGTTTTAAACTCATAAAACCCCAAATAGATGTAATATAAATTATTATTTCTACTTTATGATGAAATTAACCAATATTGTTAATCTTATTTAGAATCAAAATGTTAAGGCGATATCATAATCAACATCGCCTTAACCTAAGGATTAACGCCCCTTAAACACAGGTGCTTTTTTCTCGACAAAGGCTTTGGCAGCACCTTTGTGATCTTCTGTGTCAAAGCAACTCATCATATGAACCGCTTCCCAATCAAGAACCTGCTCCAGATCATCAAAGAGGGCCTTGTTCAGGTTCTTTTTCATAAAACCAAGTGCAATTGTTGGCATGGAAGCAATCTGTGTCGCCATTTCCTTAACGGCCGCTTCATACTGATCCGCAGGCACAGCCTTGTTCACAATGCCTAGCTCTTCCGCTTCGGTTGCGGTCAGAACCTTACCTGTGAAATACAGCTCGCGTGCCTTCGCTGTTCCGACCAGTTTTGTCAGGAAGTAAGAACCACCAAAGTCCCCTGACAACCCAACCTTTGCAAAGGCTGTTGTCAGTTTTGCTGTATCAACCGCAATGCGCATGTCCGCAGCGAGAGCAATTGAAAGACCCGCACCTGCCGCTGGACCTGGAATAGCCGCAATCACAGGTTTAGGTGACTTGTGGATCAGTTCAGCAACCTGCATTCTAAAGCGCAAGCCATCCACTTTCTGATTAAAATCGTAGCCTGCTGGCCCGTCTCCATCTGCCGCAGCTGCGAAATTCTTTACATCACCGCCCGCACAAAACGCACCGCCTGCACCGGTGATGACAATCACCCGAACATCAGGGTCTGCACCAAGGCGCGGCAATGCTTCCATCAACACAGGGTACATTTCCTGTGTCAGAGCGTTGCGAGCTTCCGGACGGTTAAAGGTGAGTGTTGCAATACCGTTTTCAACGGATTCCAAAAGATCAGTCGTCATGTTTCCCTCTTTTTCTTATTATTTTTTACTGATGTGATTGTATCTAGCTTGCGCGAAATCACCAATTGAAATTTCGCGCAAGGTAACTGATTACTGAGCTGCTTGCCTGTCAGTGTCGCCTCTTCTGAACTTGGCAAAAAGGCTATCCCATTCCGCTTCGGCAGATTGCAGATGACGTTCTTTCACATGCCCATATCCACGGATATGTTCCGGAATTTCGGCAATCTCAATGGCAAGAGTTAGGTTGTCGGCGCTCAAGCCCTCAACCAATTCCTGAACGGTATCTTCGTAGCGCTTGATTAAGGCTTTCTCTTTCAGACGCTCTTCAGTTTTTCCAAATGGATCTAATGCTGTTCCGCGTAAGAAGCGCATTTTTGCCATCAAGCCAAACAGTTTGAACATCCATGGTCCAAATTCCCGTTTCTTTAAATGTCCTGTTTCCGGATCTTTCTTCGCAAGTAACGGCGGGGCCATATGGAATTTGAGCTTGAAGTCCCCTTCGAACTGTTGCTTCAACTTCTCTTCAAAGGCACCACTTGTATAAAGACGTGCAACTTCAAACTCATCTTTATAAGCCATGAGTTTGTAGAAATAGCGTGCTACTGCACTTGTAAGCGGTAAATCAGAACCTCCAAGCGCTGTTTCAGCGGCACGGACCTTATCGACAAGATTGAGGTAGCGTTTTGCATATCGTTTGCTTTGATAGCTGGTCAGCTCATCCTGACGGTTTGCAATCATTTCATCTAATGCCAGCGGTTTTTGAATGATCTCTGCACTTGTTGCGGGTCTGGCAATGGCTTCAACCGCCTCCAGATCACTCGCCGCCTTACGGCCCCACGCAAAACTACGCTTGTTCGCGTCGATCGCGACGCCGTTAAGTTCAATCGCCTGCTCGATGGAGGCTAGTGAAAGAGGGATAGTGCCCTTCTGGAAGGCATACCCAAGCAGGAAGAGGTTTGCTGCGATACTGTCACCCATGATCGCCGTGGCCAGTGTTGTACTATCAATGAAATCAGATTTTTCTCGGCCAATACTTTCGGCGACAAGTTCCGTCAACGTATCGCGGTCCATTGCCAGATCCGGTGCCAGTGTAAAGGCTGCAACCGGCACAACATGGTCATTGATAATGGCGCGTGTGCGGCCAAGGCCGTAGCTCGCCAACGCATCTGCACCCGCTGCCACAACAAGGTCACAGCCAACAACGAGATCTGTCTGACGATTTGGAATACGTGTCCCGGACAAATCACTGGCTTCCTTGGTGATACGCACGTGGCTCATCACCGCGCCATTTTTCTGAGCAAGGCCGGTTTGATCAAGGATCGTTGCACCCTTCCCTTCCAAATGAGCTGCCATTCCAAGTAAGGCACCAACAGTTACAACACCTGTACCACCAATACCGGTGACCAGAATGTTGTAGCTGTCATTAATAGTCGCTGGGGTTGGTTCGGAAAGGCCCGCAGCGGGGTTCTGAATATCAATATCACCAGAGCTGATTTCCGGTTTTTCTGGTTTACGGAGAGCGCCGCCTTCAACGGTTACAAAACTTGGGCAAAAGCCCTTAACGCAGGAGAAGTCTTTGTTGCAGCTTGATTGGTCGATGACGCGTTTACGGCCAAATTCGGTTTCAAGCGGTTTGACGGACACACAGTTGGACGCAACACCACAATCACCGCATCCTTCACATACAAGATCATTGATAAAGGCACGTTTATCCGGGTCCGGGAACGTTCCCCGTTTCCGGCGGCGACGTTTTTCAGCGGCGCAAGTTTGATCATAGATCAGTACTGTCACACCTTCAATTTCGCGCAGTTCGCGTTGAACAGCATCCAGTTCGTCGCGATGACGGATGGTGACCCCCGGTGCCCAATCTGCGCGCGCATCGTACTTTTCAGGCTCATCCGTTACGACGATGATTTTCTTTACGCCTTCAGAATGAACCTGATGGCTGATCTGCCAAGGGGATAATGGCCCATCAAACGGCTGGCCACCGGTCATGGCAACCGCATCATTAAACAGGATTTTGTAGGTAATGTTCACGTCCGCAGCGGCGGCGGCCCTAATGGCCATCAAGCCTGAATGATAATAGGTTCCATCACCCAAATTCTGGAAAATGTGTTTTTCGTTCGTGAACGGTGCCTGACCGATCCAGTTGGATCCTTCAGCGCCCATATGGGTGTAGGTCTGTGTTCGGCGGTTCGGCATATAAACAGCCATGGTATGACAACCAATACCCGCCATGGCCCGGCTACCCTCTGGCACATTGGTAGAGGAGTTATGTGGGCAACCTGAGCAAAACCAAGGGCTGCGAGTTACTGATGCGGGTGGACGGGCATTACCACTATCATTGGCCTCCGCAACTGCGATAGATTCTTTGATACCATTAGGCAGATCGCGAAGTTTAAGGCGCGCGGAAATCGCTTCTGCCACTTGTTTTGGGGTCAATTCACCGCTGGAAGAGAGCAGTTTCCGCCCCTGGTCATCTTTCTTACCAACAATTCGTGGACGATTAGGAAGGTCGTAGAGTATCCGCGCTGCCTGCTCTTCAATCAGGCTACGTTTTTCTTCCACAACCAGGATCTCATCCAGGCCTTCGGCGAATTTTCGTATACCTGTTGGCTCCAGTGGCCAAGTACAGCCAACCTTATATACGGTCAGACCAATTTGTTCGGCATATTCCCTGGAAATCCCCAAATCCGTAAGCGCTTGTTGCACATCCAGCCAGGATTTACCTGTGGTCACGATCCCAAATTTACGGGTTGAACTATCCTGCGTGATTTTATCCAGTTTATTGGCACGAACATAAGCCTCCACCATCGGGAGTTTGTGGCTTAAAATGCGCTCTTCCTGCCCAACAGCCGGATCAGGCCAGCGGAGGTGAACTCCCCCTGCAGGTGCCTCAATATCATCTGGTATTTTAATTTGAACACGGTCTGGTCCCACATGAACTGTTGCAGAACTTTCAACAGTGTCTGTCAGACACTTCATTGCCACCCAACAACCGCTATAGCGGCTCATAGCAATAGCGTGAAGACCGTAATCCAGATACTCCTGCACTGTAGCCGGATTAAATACGGGGATCATAGCCGCCGCCATCGCCTGCTCACTTTGATGGGCAACAGTAGATGATTTTGCCGTATGGTCATCTCCCATCAGAACAAGGACACCCCCATGTTCAGACGTGCCGGCCATATTGGCGTGCTTAAACACGTCACCAGAACGGTCCACACCCGGGCCCTTGCCATACCAAATGCCAAAGACACCATCATAATCAGATTGACCTGAAAGATGCAGCTGCTGTGTTCCCCAGATGCTGGTTGCAGCCAGATCCTCGTTCACACCCGGTTGGAAATGAATATCGTTATTCTTCAGAAACGGCTTTGCTTTCCAGAGGCTTTGGTCATAAAGCCCAAGCGGAGAGCCACGATATCCGGAAATGAAAGCACCCGTCTTCAATCCGGCCGCAGCGTCTCTTTGGCGTTGCATAATCGGCAGGCGAACCAACGCTTGCGTTCCCGTGATGAAGACTTGACCTTCCTCTAGGTCATATTTGTCATCCAACGTGACTTGCTTATTTTCCATCTCTAGCTCACCCGTTACTGATTATTGATTTATTACAAACAATAAGGGCGATGACAGCCCTTTGACAAGCCCGTCATCGCCCCACACAAGTCTAATGATAATGGTTAGACCTCGAGCCACTCCTTGCGGATCTGCTCGTTGGCCTTAAGTTCATCAGGCGTTCCCTCATACACCATGTGACCATGCCCCATTACATAGAGCCTGTGAGAAATCTTAAGCGCAATAGCAAGTTTCTGCTCAACGAGCAAAATTGAAACACCGCGCTTGGCAATTTCGGACAAAAGATCGCCAACCTGTTCAACAATTTTCGGAGCAAGCCCCTCGGTTGGTTCATCAATCATAATCAAATCCGGATCCCCCATAAGTGTCCGGCACATGGTCAACATTTGCTGCTCACCACCGGACAGAACACCCGCATTTACATCGGCACGACGCCCCAGATTTGGAAACATTTCAAACATGTCTTCCATTTTCCAGCGGCCCTGCTTTTTCATATCCTTGATGCCCAACAGAAGATTCTGACGGACCGTCAAGGTTGGAAACACATCCCTGTTTTCAGGAACATATCCCAAACCGCTATTGGCAATCTCATGCTCTTTAAGGCCAGCAATCTGCCGCCCTTTATACATGACGGAACCTTGTGGCTCCACTTCGCCCATAATGGCTTTGATAGTTGTAGATCGGCCCACGCCGTTCCTGCCCAGCAAGGAGACAATTTCGCCTTCATTTACTTTGAAGGTCACGCCTTGCAGGATATGACTTTTACCGTAGTAGGCATGCAAATCATTTACTTCAAGCATCTTCTGCCTCCGCCCCTAGATACGCTTCCTGCACCGCTTTGTTATTGCGGATATTCTCTGGTGTATCTGTGGCAATAATTTCACCGTAAACCAGTACGGAAATTCGATCCGCTAGATCAAAAACCACGCCCATGTCATGTTCCACCATTACAAGGGTTTTGCCTTCGGTAATGTTACGGATCAATTCAATGGCTTGATCCGTTTCAGAATGACTCATACCTGCGGTTGGCTCATCCAGCATAATCACATCAGCACCACCAGCCGAGGCGATCCCGATTTCCAAAGCCCGCTGTTCTGCATATGTCAAAACACCGGCAGGCACATGCTGACGACCAGTCAGACCAATTTCGGCGAGCACTTCCTGTGCGCGCTGATTGAGATCATCCTGTTTATCTACGATATGCCAGAAAGAATACTTGAACCCTTTTGACCACATTAGACCGCAACGAACATTTTCAAAAACGCTCATCATCGGGAAGATATTGGTCACCTGGAAACTACGGGACAGGCCTTTGCGGTAGATCTCGTAAGGAGGAAGGTTGCTAATCTCTTCTCCGTTAAGGCCAACAGATCCACTAGACAGGTTGTACCGGCCACTGATCAAGTGGAACAGGGTGGATTTACCGGCACCATTTGGGCCAATAATCGCATGGCGTTCCCCTTTTTCAATCTCCAGATTCACACCACGGATAATTTCAGTTGGTCCGAAACTTTTCCTGACATCCTGAAGGGAAATAGCGCTACTCATTATACTGACCCTCCTTCAGAATTCGACGGTGCATGGGCTTCCTCCCACGCTTCTTTTAATTGTGGTGCTTGAGATTTGGCGAAGTAGCCACCCACAAGAATCAAGGCACCAACAACAATCCATGGAATGAAAGTGTGCGTATCGAACTCAATGCCGATCAGGCTCATCATTGTCTGGTCAGCAGGTGCCGCCCGAAGATGGTGGACCATTTCCAAAGCTGACATCAAGCCGCCAACCAGCATAATGGTTGGAATACCCATGCGGATATATGGCACAACCAAACTGCTCATGCGCTTCATCCGGATAATCGGTAAGTGCATAGCCAGAATACCCGTCAACCCTTGCGGCGCATACATCACCGTTAAGACGAACAGGATGCCCACGTAAAGTTGCCAAATTTCTGTGTAGTTACTGAGAAGTGTCTGCAACAAGGTAAAGACAACAGCACCGATGATTGGCCCGATAAAGAAACCGACACCACCGATATATGCCATCAACAGGACAACACCGGATGTCAACGCATTGAGGTTTTCTTCTGTTACAATTTCAAAATTAATTGCGAACAGGCCACCTGCAATACCCGCAAAGAAACCGGAGGCGCAGAATGAGATGAAGCGAACTTTCCTCATGCTGTAACCGACAAATTCAGCGCGTTCTTCATTGTCCCTCACCGCATTTGCCATTCGGCCCATTGGCGTACGGGAGAACAGGTACATCAGCGCAATAGTAATAAACGCCCAAGCTGCGATCAGATAGTAAACCTCGATATCTTGTGCGAAATCAAAACCAAGAATATTTGGTCCCATTGTCCGGTCACCACTTACCCCTTCTTCACCACCAAAAAAGGCAACGAAGATCAGAGAAGAGGCTGCAATCAACTCACCAATACCCAGTGAAATCATCGCGAACACTGTCCCTGCACGGCGAGTAGAAAAACTACCCACAATAATTGCGAAGATCAGTCCGATAATACCGCCAAAAATGGGGACCAGGAACATCGGCAAGACGAACACTTCGTATTCGATATAGTTCATGAAGTGAACGGACATAAAACCGCCGAGGCCAAAATACACGGCATGACCAAAGGAGAGCATTCCCCCCTGCCCCAGCAACATATTATAGCTGAGCGCAAAGATGATGAAGATGCCCATCAGGTTCATTGTATAGACGGAAATTCCGCTACTGAAGATGAACGGCAGAACAATAAAAAGGACTGCCAGGAAAATCCACGCCCCAAACCTTTTAACAAAGGACGGGCTGGATGCGCTTGATTGTGTAGTAGACATTTCACTCATGATTCACGCTTCCCGAACAGACCCGTTGGACGGAAAATAAGGATCAGGACCAGCAACAGATATGGCAGGATCGGAGCGATTTGCGGCAAGGACAACGTCCATAGGTCGCGAAGAGCGCTTTCTGCATCTGTTGTGATGTTAAAGACCATCAGAAGATCGTTGACGGAATAATCCAGCGCGATCGCAAAGGTTTGCAACAGACCAATGATCAAAGAGGCGACAAACGCGCCCACCAGCGACCCGAGGCCACCAACAACAACAATCACAAATACAATGGACCCCAGGACAACCGCCATTCCCGGAAAAGTACCGAGTGCCGGACCTGCGATCACACCAGCCAGCCCCGCCAATGCAGAACCAACACCAAATACACCCATGAAAACAAGTGGCACATTGTGGCCAAGCATCGCCGTCATATTTGGATGAGTAATCGCCGCCTGAATTATCAGACCCACACGTGATTTCGTCAGGATCAGCAACAGAACAATGAAAATTGAAATCGAAACGACCAGCATAAAGGCCTTATAGGCCGGGAAATCCTGCCCAAAGAAATTAAACAGAGCAAATTGTAGGATTTCTGGTTCGTGATAAGCTTTCGTATCTTTACCCCAGATGAACTGAACGACCTCTTCGATGAGGAAGGCAAGGCCGAAGGTAAAGATCAACTCGGCAACATGTCCCCAGCGGTGAACATGACGAAGGCCATATCGTTCAACAAACGCACCGAACAAGCCAACAAGGATCGGAGCAATTATCAAACCCGGCCAGAAACCGATATAAGAGCTAATGGTATAGGCGAAATATGCACCCAGCATGTAGAAGCTGGCATGTGCAAAGTTCAAAACGCCCATCATGGAGAAGATAAGTGTCAGACCACTTGCCAGCATAAACAGCAAAAGGCCTGTCACCACTCCGTTGAGAAGGGAGAAAAATAGCAATTCAAACATTGGTTGAATCTCTTACGCACAGGATTTTAAAGAACGCAGATCTATTGCCTGCTTTGAAAAAAATGGACTGTCCGCAAAGCGGACAGTCCTTGAGACTGTAATAGAGATTATTTAGGGCGTCTCATCTTACATGTTGTTGGCAGTGCTGTGTCAGCAGCGGCAACAGACATCTCAGTTTTCAGGCCAAAGCCAGAGTTATCTGAGTCAAATGTAATACCCTCGTCTGTGTGAACAGAAATGTGGATCGGCTGGATCAACTGGTGGTCGTCTGGACGCATGACCAGTTTTTCACCATGCAGAGAAGTGAATTCCATGCCTTCAAGTTTTGCCGCAACATCAATCGGTTTCGCGCTCTTTGCTGCTTCCATCGCTGTTGCCAGCATCTGGATTGTGTTCGCAATACGGAACTGAGAGATGTCTTTTTCAGGGAACTTCGCTTTAAATGCTTTGTGGTAAGAAGTGTAAGCATCTGTGCTTGGTGGGTTCAAAGGACCCTCGTGAACCAGACGAATCTTATCTTTACCTGACGCACCAATGGTCTTGGTAATACCATCGTTCGCTGCGTAGTAAGTGTAGATCGGAACATCAAGACCGGTTTCACCGATGGCCTTACCAAGACCAACCATGTCTGCACCCCAGTTACCTGTGATCACAGCATCGGCACCAGAGGCACGAATTTTCGTTGCGTATGGTGTGAAGTCTTTCACTTTTCCGATTGGGTGCAGTTCATTACCCACGATCATGATGTCTGGGCGCTTCTGCTTAAGGAATTTAACCGCAGCAGACGCCACAGCCTTACCGAAGGAATAGTCCTGACCGATCAGATAAACTTTTTTGATATTGTCACGAACTTTAATAACCTCTGTCAACGCATTCATTTTGATGTCGGCATTGGCATCGAAACGGAAGTGCCAGTAGTTACATTTCTCATTAGTCAGTGCAGGGTCAACCGCAGAATAGTTCAGGAACAGAACACGGTTATCTGGGTTACGTTTGTTGTGTTTATTAATCGCGTCTGTCAGCGCGTTCGCAACGCCAGAGCTGTTACCTTGAACAATGTACTGCACCCCTTCACCGATAGCGCGTTTCAACTGAACAAGGCTTTCCTTGGGGCTGATTTTGTTATCGTAAGGTACAATTTCGAAATTCTTTCCGCCAAGAACGCCGCCTTTCTGGTTGACCAGTTGATCAACAGCGAACTGGAACTGAGCAAGACCATTTGTACCTGTTGAGGCAAATGGGCCTGAGAGGGGATCAATAAAGCCGATTTTAATAGTATCAGCGGCCTGCACAGAGAAGGCAGACATGGTGGCAAAAACTGCACCTGCGACAAATGTGGATTTAACTTTCAATTTTTCCTCCCATTGGGATTGTTTTCCAACACACTAGGCCTGGTTCTTTTTATTATTTTTCCGGAAATTCCAACCCGACCCAGAAATGATTGCCGTCACCTCTGAGTATGATTTTTATTTAGATTATACTTGTCTCCCCGGCTTTAGCTCCAAGCTATTATTAGTATAATTTTCAATCCAAAATAAATTCAAGCCCAAAATATAGAAAATTAATTCCGGCAAAAGCTCACCAAACGATCGTTTTGTCAATATAACTCAATTAGTTACTTACTAAATAGGCCTATTTGACAGTTGGTAATTTTTGTTGGGTGCCAAATTATTAGGCATTTCCTATCCCACTAATTCATTACATCGAATAGATTGCTCTTCGCTTGGAAGCTGACCAGAGATTTGCGAATGCGCGCTAAGATGATATTTCCATTGAACCGAGAGTGCCAAGACCATAGATTGATGGGGAAACAATAACCTCTGGGCCTACAAAGGCCGAATTTGCTGGAATCTTATGCGAAAACACACGAAGAAGATTGCGCTGTTGGCAACCGGCTGGTTTTTTGTTTTGCTGGGCGCTGTAGGCGTTGTTTTACCTGTTCTCCCCACAACTCCTTTCCTGCTTATTGCGCTTTGGGCCTTTTCCCAGTCATCTGAGAGATTCCATAGCTGGCTTTATCATCATAGGTATTTCGGCCCGCCCTTACAGGAATGGGAAAAATATGGAATTATCCCAAAACGGGCCAAAATAATTGCACTGACAACAATGGCAATCAGCGCAACATTGGTCATCCTTCTGACTGACACCCCTTGGTATGGGCTGGCAGGAATGCTGTCGCTCATGATGATTGGGGCGGTTTTTATCTTAACCCGCCCCAGCAAACGGCCAAAATTACAACCTGAAGCCGAGATCTAATAACTTCCCAGGCGCTCAAAAAGTAATTCAAAGAACCTGTCGTGGTCCAGGTCATCAAAAATGAGGGCATTTGGCTCTTTTTCCATGATATCCCACCAATCGGCGACTGTTTGTCCCATAGTCAGTTCGGAATGTGTTTCGATTTCCAAATGCACATGACGCCCTGAGAAAATCTCTGGCTCAATCAAATATGCAATGACACATGGGTCGTGCAAAGGTCCACCTTCAAAGCCGTAGCGGCTCATATCAAAGCGATTGAAGTAATCGAGCATTCCTCCGCAAATATCCCCGACCTTGGAATCGAAATCCTTAAATCGTTGCAAACGTTCTGGGGTTACAAGCGCTTTATGGGTCACATCAAGCGGCATCATGACAAAAGGTCGACCTGTATCCAGCACCACTTTTGCGGCTTGCGGATCCACATAGATGTTAAATTCCGCCGCAGGTGTTGTATTACCCATCTCCCGAACAGCACCGCCCATACAGACAATTTCTTTGATCTTGGGGATAATATCCGGCTCTTTCATGATGGCAAGCGCCACGTTAGTCATCGGACCAATTGGGCAAATGGTAATGCTGTCGTCTTCCGCCGCAAGACATGTCTCAACGATAAAATCGACAGCATGTAAAGCCTGTAATGGCATTTCTGGGTTGGGCAGGTCAGCACCGTCAATACCTGATTTGCCATGGATCCATTCCGCGGTAACCAGCTTTCTGAAAAGGGGGCCTTTTGCACCGGCAAAAACCTTAACATCGGACCGTCCTGCTGCCTCACAGATCTTCCGTGCATTCAACTCCGTCAAGCTGAGCGGGACATTCCCGGCAACGGTTGTGATACCGAGAAGGTCAATTTCTTTCTCTGACGCCAATGCGAGCAGAATGGCAACAGCATCATCCTGACCCGGATCGCAATCCAGAATAACTTTTCTTTGTTCCATGGAGGTAATCTCGAGCCAAGTCTGCTTTGTGTCAAGCCGCGTTCAACACTAGCTAATCAATTCACCTTCTGTCGCTTCTTCTAGAATTTCTTTGACAACATTTAGCGCCTGATAGAGCCGTTCCTCATCAGGTACTCCCATCAAACAAATCCGTACGAAATGATCATCTTGTTGACGATTAACCGCAAAACGGTCCCCACCAATAAGGATCACATCCCGCTCCCGCGCTCTTTCAACCATTTCTGTCAAAGCTAATTCCTGCGGTACAGGCACCCACAAGTGTGACAGGAAAGGTTTATTGTCGAGTTGGATATCCGGCAGCCAGGGTTTCAATATCTCACACGCCTTGGCATATCTGCGCTTTCCAGATTTGATGAGGTCTGCCTGATGTCTGGCAATGGTCCCATCACGCACCAACATATTCGCAAGGTCCAGCAATATTGGAGACGTCATCCAGCTCATTGCTGTCATTTGATCAGCAAGTCTTCGCATATATTTGGAAGACGCCGCAATATACCCAACACGAAGACTGGGATTAAAAACCTTTGAAAAACTGGTCAGATAGATCGCTTGTTCTGGATCCAACTCTCTATAGGTAGGTTCCTTCCCCTCATGGAACGGAGAATAAACGCCATCTTCTATCACTGGCAGATCATGACGTTTTGCCAGATCCAGAATGAGATGGCGGCGCAAAGCCGGGACTGTCACTCCAGTTGGGTTCTGGTTCGTTGGCACTGTGACAATTGCTGTGATATGTGACCGGGAAATGGCCTGATCCAGCGCCGTCGGGCACATGCCATCTTTATCCATCGCAATCGGAATGACTTTCAGCTTTAAAGCATGTGCCGCAGCTTTGATTCCCGGATAACCCAGACACTCAGTGGCAATAGCATCCCCCGGTTTAGTGAGCGCCCCCAAGGTAACAAAGAGTGCCGACTGAGCTCCCTGGGTCACCATGACCTCTTCCATCGAAACGGGTCCCGTCAGCTTAGTTAGCCATTCTGCACCGACAATTCGATCCTCGTCTCTGCCTTTACTGTCGATATAGGATTGATACCCAAATTGCGGCACTTTCAAAGAAAGGGAAGACAGCGCTTTTTGAATAATCCGCTGGGCTCCTGAGTGATAAAACCGGTTTACGGCCAAATCAATTTCAGGACTTTCCGCCTCCAACTGCAAAGTTGGAAGGATAAGATGCGCTGCCTCACTATTAGATTGTGGATCAAAAGGCGCTACATATGTACCCCTTCCCACCTGCCCAACAGTAATCCCGCGCCTTTCAAGTTCTGCATACCCACGACTGACCGTACCAATGCTGCATTTCAGATCCCAAGCAAGATCACGATGAGTTGGTAAGCGATCACCAGCTTTCAACGCCCCTTCACTGATTTGTTTCCGAATATGCTCAACAACATCTTCTGCCTTCATTTGATTATATTGTACTAGATACAATACTCCCTTTGACCGATACAATTTAGATACATATATCATTGTTCACACATTGTATCAAAGAAAGATATTCCCCCATGGAAACCATCCTCCTGCTCTTTTTATTTGCTGTCTCTATGGTTGGGTCACCCGGTCCGGCTAATATGCTGCTTATGGCCGCGGGAGCGCGTTTTGGTTACCGCAGAAGTTTTCCGTTACTGATAGGAACAATGACTGGCTTTTTCTTTGTCGGCATTGCCGTAGCAAGTGGCCTTGGCGCGTTGTTTAGCCTTTTCCCAGTATTGCGCTATACCTTCCTGGCGTTGTCAGCGGTTTACTTGCTCTATCTCGCTTATCGGATTGCTTTTGCGGCCCCAAACCTGCATCGCGCGGATGTCAAAACCGGTTTTCTGGCAGGTGTTCCCGTTCATCCCCTTAACCCAAAAGCCTGGGCGATGCTCATCGCAGCCTATTCCCAGTTCAAAAATCCGGGCTGGTCACCACTTGAGCAGTTTATCACCCTCCAAAGCGTATTCTTTGCCGTAGGAATTGTCACCAACTCAATGTGGTGCTGGGGTGGGGATCTTTTGACCAGACTTGTCCAAAATCCGAGAACGTTGGTGCTGATCAACCGAACACTTGCTGCAACGATGCTGGTAATTGTTGGAATTTCTGTATGGCAATCAGGGTTGCTATCCCTGACTTAGCTTGCTTTACGATTGTTGGCCCCAATGCGGTTGGCGGGGAAAGTCACAATACAGGTTGTCCCAACATCCACAACGCTTTGCAAATCAAACGTACCCTGGTGCATGGATACGATTAATTGCACCAAGGTAAGACCTATTCCAGTTCCTTCGTTGGACCGGGCATATGTGGACTGGACCTGACCGAAACGGGACAAGACCGTTGGAATATCTTTCTCTGCAATCCCGACCCCTGTATCGACAATTTTGATCTGCAAATCACCAACTGGGGTAATATTATATTTCACGGTCACTTTACCGCCGGGTCGTGTAAATTTAACGGCGTTAGAGATCAGATTGACAAATATCTGCTTCAATCTTGTCTCATCGCCATAAAGGCAAGGCATATCTTCCGGCAATTCGGAAAGCAGTTTAATTTCACCTTCATCCGCCCGAACGGACAGCATTCTGAAACAGCTATGCACGATATCATAAAGGCTGACTTCACGCTCATATAGCTGCAACTGACCGGCTTCAATCTTGGCCACATCCAGAATGTCATTAATCACCTTCAGAAGATGCTCACCAGCTGAGTGAATATCGTTGGCATAATCCTGATAATTATCATGCCCCAGAGGCCCGAACGCCTCAGTTTTCAGAATTTCTGAAAAGCCGATAACAGCGTTCAGCGGCGTTCGCAATTCATGGCTCATATTCGCCAAAAATTCGGATTTGGCACGATTTGCAAACTCAGCCTCTTCCTTGGCACGCCGCAGATTAATTTCCGCTTTCACGCGTTCATCTTCATTCGTAAAAGATCCCTCATAGAAAAGGATGTTTTTCTTATGATCATACACAGGATGGGCATTAATCTCCCCCCATATCAACTCACCATTCTTGCGCCGCCACCGATGAATTTCGCCAAGTAGCACCTGACCTTTTTCCAGAAGCGATAGATGCGTCTCCGCAACCCGCGAGTCTTCGTAAAGCTCTGCACTGAAAGTCTGACAATTGGTGATCATTTCCTCAGGGGTGTCATATCTCAACAATTGCGCCAAGGCAGGATTACAATTCATGAAGCACCCATCCTTGTCCAACTGGAAAATACCTTCCGTTGCATTTTCAAACAGGCGGCGGTAATTCAACTCACTTTTTTTGAGAGCCTTCAAATCCTGTTGCCGACGAAAAGCCACATACAAAAAGGCGAGGGAAGAAACCAGCGCAAAAACAAGCACAATCATCATGTGATTGTAAAAGCGGTCCAACCGGGTGATCTGGACTTTCACATCTGCGATGGAGACGTGATGATTATGTTCTCTCTCCAGACGGATTTTCTGTGCGATAAAGGTCATTTTGCGGGTAAGGCGCTCAACTAAAGCCTCTCGCTGTTGATGATATGCCTGCGCTTCAATATTTCGGATGAACTGAAGATCTTCTTCAATAAATTCCTTAATGGAAGCAAAGTCTTCCAGATGCACAATCGCATCGCCATCTTTTATTTCTGCAGCCTGAATTTCCTCAATTTCCATCCAGATATGAAGATAATCGTTTGCAATCTCTTGCACCAGATCACTCAGCTGCGCATCCGTCATTGGATGACTGCCTTCAAGCAGCAAAACATTTTCATTCAATTTATGGGTAGATTGTTCGAGAAATGCAGTGACACGCACTTCGGGCTCAGGGAGCGCCTTTTGGATTTCATCGGATGTTGTCTGCGCATAATAGTAGAGCCCCGCTACACAGAGCACCATAAAGACACCCAAACCCCAGAAAATTGCCAAACTGTGATCAATTTCTCTGTGTCGAATGGTGGTCGTTTCTCCATTTCTTGGCGCCATACACGCTACTCATCAATAAAATTGCCTACATAGACAATTTAACATCACCCCCACACATACTTAACCATGAGCAACATTTACTAATATTTTGTAAAAGATAGTATTTAAAGGCCAACCTTCTATAATATCTGAACAAGGTCCAATTGCTTCACACATACTAAACGGATGGTCTAGAAGTTGAAGTTACTCTTACTTCCCGGTTTAGATGGAACTGGCCATCTGTTCTCCGCCTTATTAGGTAATCTCTCAGTTTTCCAAAGAGAAACGATCGCTTTGCCCGCATCAGGGCCTCAAGACTATCCTCATCAACTTCAATATTTGGAAGAACAGTTGCCCGAAGAAGATTTCGTCTTACTGGCTGAATCTTTCTCAGGACCAACAGCGGCACTTCTCGCAGCAAAGCATCCAGCAAACTTGAAAGGGATTATCTTTGTCGCCACTTTCCTTCGTGCGCCTAACCCCATCATGGCGAAATTGGCCAGCTTAATCCCCGTTCCCAAACTGTTAAACGTGCCGGGTGCAAGAACACTTTTAAAGCACCAGTTTTTAAACTCACCCGAAGCGGGGATATCTGACACTCTTCTGCACGATACACTGCGTGGGCTGGATCATAAGATCATCGAGGCACGCTTGAAGGCGCTTGAGAATATCCCAGAATTTGAGTTTAAAAGCGAAATTCCGGCCATTTATCTACAAGCAGAAAAAGACACGATTGTCCCCGCGTCCTGTGCAGAAGATTTCAAAGCTGTTTTCTCAAACTTCGAGATTAAGCGTTTTCCCGCTTCGCACCTATTGTTGCAGTCCTATCCGGAAAGCACAGCGAAGATCATGGCAGACTTCCTATCTTCGCTGCAATAAAGCTAGTCCCTACTCAATGTCATTTCGAATGCTGGTATCCCATGGATAAAGCCTTGGAATAATGATGTTCAGAACCGTTGCAAATCCCACCGCCAGAACTGTGGCAACGGTGAAATAAACCCAGTCATCAGGCCTCAGTACCGCCAAAGACACAATCACAAACAAAATCGGCAAATCAAGAAAATGGGTAAACGACGCCAGTTGCTCTCCCCTCGCCTTCACAAGATCATCCGTCCACTTTCCCTCTACCATAGCTTCACTACTAAGGCGCCTGAGGCGGACAAAGAAAATGCGTGTAATTGTATTCCCTTCGATAAATTCAAACAGGAAAAGCCCAACCATACCAACAAGCCAAGGTTCTTCCAGAAAGGCCCAACCATCGTAATATTCCACGATCAACCACGTCCCACTTCCAAGTAACAGGAGCGCACCCGGAACCACAATCCCGTCATAGAACATGGAGATCATCAACACGAGTTGATTGAACAGTTTCAAGTCAGTGGTTTTGCGGGATCGCATATCACAAGCGAAGACGCCAATCAGTCCGCTTCCCATCAATGTTAGTCCAATGAAGTGGACAAATCTTAGAATTGAAAACTCATCCATGTTGTGCCCTCCTCACTTTCTTCCAAAGGGAGGGTTTGGCCACTGACAGGATAATGACACATATAATCAGTGCCAGATTAATGGGTCCGAAAATTGCCTCTTGTGCTTTTAAGCCCAAGAATTCCGGTGGCAAACTGCCTGCCTCTGCCGCCTGAGCGGCCAGAACACTCATGTCCTTGGCAATCGGAATAAGGTTCTTCACTGCATTGATCACAATCCCGGCAACCAATACCAGTTTTAAACGTAACCAAGGCGTTTTAAGCATGGCTCGATGTCGCAAGACAATCAGCCCACCAGAGATCACGGACATGGCAAGTCCTGCCGCTGTCAGGCCATATGTCAAAACGGCTTTCGTCTTATAAATAGCGACAAAACTCTCGCCTAGCGGCATCACTTGCGCGATCTCCCCCAGAATAATGTGGGAAGGAATGCTTCCGACAAAAACGCAGATTGCGACGATATGAAAGACTTTGAGAATTTTGAAAATCATAATTACTTCCTTTCAAGACTTTCTCGCAGATTGCGTATGGTTTGAAGGGTTGCTTCCAGTGATGGGAGTTCCTGGCCACCTGCAATATCGTTAGCCCAGACAGCCTGAATTTTATGAATTTCGGAGAAGCGTTTGCGCCCTTCTTCGGTAAGGGAGGCAAGTTTCGAAGATTTATGACGGGGATTGTCGATAAGATCGACCAACCCTTCTTTTACAAGGATATTGATCGTTTTCTGAACCCCCTGACGGGTTAATCCCATTTCTTTCGCGATATGAGGGACCGCGAGGGGTTCATCCGCAATCGCCCCCATCACCTGCCAACGAGAGCTGCTCAACCCAAGGTCCTCAGAAAGACGATCACCTTCGGCAAGTAAAATGCCATTAATTCGGAATATTTCCAGTACCAGTTCCGTAAAGGCGGCACCTTTAAGTGTATGCATCCTCAATCTCCAATTTGACAACTTGTTACCTTTTTGGAAACTAGTTGTCAAATGGGAAACTCTGGAGGAAATTCAAGAGCTTTATAAAATCAGGCTAGATATTCTCAAAATCCCCATGACGCCCTGCCCCATCGGCAAAGCGAGCAGCGCCATGCACACCTTCATTAACAATGGCAGTGACACCATTTGCCCATTCATGACGCAAGGCATCGCGAACCGACATTCCCCGTGTTTCAATGATGGAGGCGCGATCCGCGCGCACGGCTTCCTGTGGAAAACGCGCAATTTCATGGGCCATGGCTTCGGCCGCAGCGCGCGTCTCCCCTTCACCCACAACTTTCTCGCAAAGGCCAATCTGATAGCATTCTTCGGCCGGCACCTTGCGGCCTGTCATGGCAATTTCAAGTGCCTTCCCTTGCCCCACAAGGCGCGGCAAACGAACGGTTCCACCGTCCATCAACGTGATGCCCCAGCGGCGACAATACACACCTAAATAGGCTGTCTCCGCCATGACGCGAACGTCACACCACATGGCAAGCTCCATCCCGCCCGCGACCGCAGGCCCTTCAATGGCACCGATTACAGGCTTGGTCAGCTCCAACCGGGATGGGCCTAAAGGGCCGCGCGGAGCCGGGTTTGCCCCCATTGGGAAGGCCAGATCCTGCACGATTTCCTTTTGCATTTTTTCAGGATCACGCAACGTGGCCGCATATTTCAGATCCCATCCCGCGCAGAAGGCACCGCCTTCTCCCCAGAAAACAGCCACATAGGCATTCGGATCATTTTCAAATTCCATAAAGGCATCCACCAGATCCTGGGCGGATTGCGGGTCCATTCCGTTTCGCGCTTCGGGACGGGAATGGATGATTGTCCAGACATGGCCGTCTTTTTCTATTCTCACTGACATGGCTATAACTCCCTGTTGGTATCGTTGTTACTATAAATAACATTGTTATTTTAAGAGTCAAAAATTTTTTAGGAGAGGCGCCTAATCAATCCATTCAGATGCGTTTGCATAATCTTTTCCGGGGTGGTGCCAATAGACTCTGCCCGCCCCGTATGGGCCAATGATAACGCCCCCATCAGGCAGGAGAAAATCGCGTCCCTCTCCGCCAGCACCTCATCAGCGCTTAAAGTTTTCGCAAACTCACTTATGGTACGGGCAAAGATATCCAGTGTTTCAATAAGCGCCGCATTTAATCGCTCATCCCGATCCCGACCAAGGCTTCCGTGATTAAAACCAGAAAAAGAATGCATCCCAAGCTGCACTTCGAAAAGCCGGTCGATATAGTAATCAAAAAACGCCATGATAGAGGCACGGACCGCTTCTTCCGGGCTCTCTGCGGCCTCAGTTTTCTCTGCCACATATCTGTTCAGGCGCGATAAGGACTCATGCAGCAAGGCCGCATAGATATCCTCTTTCCCGTCGAACATAGTGTAGATGGCACCTGTGGTCATGCCCGCCGCCGCCGCGATTGCCCGCATGGACGCCTTGTCTGCACCTTTTTCCGCAAACTCCGCCGCCGCCGCATCCAAAATGGCCCGCCGCTTGAAATTGGCAAATTTCTCGTTCTTAAACCGCCCCACAGGAACTCCGAGTAAATAACACTGTTATGAGAGGTTTAGCATGTATGGAAAATGAATTCGACGGAATTAAATATGTGAAAAGGAACACATACATAGATTTAGACGGCGATTCTCACTGTCCACTCATGAAATAAACAAGTAGCAAACAAATTTTTGATGGATTAGCATACCCACACCATATAATTGCATCCCAACTCTACTGAGTATTGGCACAAATAATTTAGGATTTACTAAAGCGAATGAATTCCAAAAAACGTGAGTTTAGTGACTGTCTCAACATAGCTAGGTCGTTAATCAAATCTATGGACAAAAGTGTTGAAGAAAGCTCAACATCAGATATCTGGAGATACGCCGGATATAGAACGTATGCAAAAGAATATAATAAAATTGCCCACCACGTTAGTGCAATTTCAACTGACGCAGATATCGATTTATTTAACTTAGATAAACTCCCAGATTTTGGTGACACAATCCCAATCCAGCAGAAAGCGTATTATGATTCCGTTCACCTAAAAACCTCCGTTCTGATAGCATACCTAGAAAACAACATCGGCTACGCACAGGACCAAATTCTACAGCTTAGAGACTTCATCCAAGCAAATCTAAGACGTGCAACTCTAGAAACTCCAAAAATTGAAAAAGAAGTTCAAGACAATATCGAGAGAATTCTAATTGGTAGAGGATTACATAAAGGAAGTGACTATGATCGAGAGGTAGGTAGAGTGAAGATTGCTCATAAAGAGACCATACCAGACTTCATCTTCCCCCCTCTTAACTTAGCCATGGAAGTAAAACTTTCAAAAAACGAGACAAAAAGTAAAGTCATTGTTGATGAGATTAACGCTGATATTCAGGCCTATTCAAAGGGCTACGATTTCATATTATTTGTTATATATGACTTAGGAAGTATCAGGGACGTAGATGAGTTTTCGAGTGACATCCAACAAAACAAGGGTATCTTCGTCGAAATCATAAAGCACTAGAATAAATGGTGGGCCCGGCAGGACTCGAACCTGCGACCAGACCGTTATGAGCGGTCGGCTCTAACCAACTGAGCTACAGGCCCACTGAGACGAAAAGCGTGTCCAATAAGACGCCTTCGCGATGTGTATGTGACTTATTACCCTGTCCCGATCAAAGAAGCAATTCCCTTAAAAGCGGAAATTTATTTTTTGTCTTTTCTGTCCCCGTTCTGCTTATAGTAGAGGAAAATAAACAAGAAAAGGGGAAGCCATATGTCCGATGTCGACTTCAAACGTAAAACCGATGGTCATCCATATGCTGAAATAATCGAGAAATATTATGAGGCCTGTAATACCGGGAATGCAGACCTGTTTCTGGAAACCCTGCACCCCGACATGGTTCATTATTATGTGGATGCCAAGCCCACCGTGGGGCGCGACACTTTGATGTCACGCTGGCAGAAAAGTCATGATCTTCTAAAGGCCCACTGGACCATGGATCATATTCTCGTTCAGGGGAATGAAGCCGTGATCGAATGGAGCATGGTCTGGACGCCGCCAGATACCAAGAAAGAAGAAATTTTGCGGGGAACCGAGTGGTATATCTTCGAAGGAAATTTGATCCGGGAAATCCGGTCTTTCCACAACAACCACCGCCGCGCGAACCCTGCAAACCGGGAGTTGCAAGGCTATGATTACGAGGGGCGCGGCTATAAAATGTAGTTAAGCCCGTGGCCAGACGGAGGGGAATAAGGGATCTGAAAAACGATCCCCTTCCTTCATGTCAAATCCAGGCAGGATTTTCATAACCTTGGTATTTTCAATGAAAGTTCCGGGGCGGCTATCGAAAAGAGCATCATCACCTAAATACCGAAGGGCAAGCCCTCTCCGCCGTCCGGTTTTAGAAGCATTACCAGATGCATAATGCAAAGTGAGCGGATGATGTATCAGCACATCACCGGGGTCCAGCTCCCATGTCAGGATTTCATAGTCATCCCGATTGCCTTCAATATCGGGGAGAGGTTTTAGCCCCGCCTTCGCATAGATATCTCCAAAACCTGAGTCTTTCGCAAAAGTGGCCGGGGCATACATATCCCCCCATTTGTGGGAGCCTTTGACATAAACCACCACTCCGCTTTCTTCCGTCGCTTTGTCAAATGGGACCCAGATAGACAAAATATCCTGCCCCTTCACGGGCCAGTAGGATAAATCCTGATGCCAGGGTGTTGGCTCTGCCGTGTTAGGCTCTTTCACCAAAAGCTGGTCATAAAAGAAATTAAGGGCCTTACTTCCCATTACCTCCGCCGCCAGCTGTGGCATCGGACTGTCTTTCATAAAGCGTTCAAAATCATCACTTTGCCGCCAAAGGAAGAAATCCCCATAATAGCGGCCCGTTTTCCCCTCTGGAGTGTATTCCACTGACGCATCCCCGGGGGATTGGAGGATGGCTTCAATGGCGTCCCGCATAAAGTCGACCCACCCCATAGGCAGCACATCGCGGATAACAGCGGCGCCGTCTTCTTCGTACCGCTTAATTTCTTCCGTTGTGATATGGCGTTTCAATGTGCTGGGCAGGGTCATATCAAGATCCTTTCGCGTTGTCATGTCAACACGATGCAGATAATGAGTTGTCATGTCAACTCATTTCTTTTGCGCAGCCCTCCCCTATCGGCTATAACTTTTGTATGGATAAACGTTATTTTCTCGCCCCACCCACAGAGGGTGCTGATGGGCATTCCACATTGGACTTTGATAAAAGTCCAACGGTGCAGCTTGTTTTCGCCGCCAATAGATTCACCCGAAACTCTGCCCGCCTCTATCAGGAAAGCTTCGGTATTGGTGCCATGGATTGGCGCATGCTGGTCATGCTCACCAAAGAGCCGGAAAGCTCCGTCGCGAGATGCAGTGTGGTTATCGGGATTGATAAAGCGGCGGTTAGCCGCTCCCTCACCCGTCTTGAAAAAGAAGGGTTGGTGACCTCAACTGCCCCGCATTCTGATCCCCGCCGGAAAGTCTGGCGTCTCACACAAAGGGGACAAGATTTACACGGAGAAATTCTGGAAACATCCTTGAATGAACAGATGAAACTTCTGAAGGGTTTTTCCATGGAGGAAGTTAAGATGCTGACCACCCTCCTTGCCCGCCTGCAGGAAAATATGGAAAGCAGCGCAAAAAAATAAGGCGGCCCGAAGACCGCCTTACGTATCAAAACAAATTCAGTTTTATGTATCCAGGAAGCTACGCAGTTTCCGAGAGCGGCTTGGATGCTTCAATTTACGAAGCGCTTTCGCCTCAATCTGACGGATACGTTCACGTGTCACGGAGAATTGCTGACCAACCTCTTCCAGAGTGTGATCCGTATTCATGCCGATACCAAAGCGCATCCGCAGAACACGTTCCTCACGTGGTGTCAGAGACGCCAGAACGCGGGTTGTTGTTTCACGCAAGTTGGACTGGATCGCCGCATCAAGTGGCTGAACCGCATTTTCATCCTGAATGAAGTCGCCCAAGTGGCTGTCTTCCTCGTCACCGATCGGTGTTTCAAGACTGATCGGCTCTTTTGCGATCTTCATAACTTTACGCACTTTTTCAAGTGGCATACCCAGCTTGACCGCCAGTTCTTCCGGTGTTGGCTCACGGCCAATTTCGTGAAGCATCTGACGGGATGTCCGGACCAGTTTGTTGATCGTCTCAATCATATGCACTGGAATACGGATAGTACGGGCCTGATCCGCGATGGAGCGGGTAATGGCCTGACGGATCCACCATGTGGCGTAAGTTGAGAATTTATAACCGCGGCGATATTCGAATTTGTCCACTGCCTTCATCAGGCCGATGTTACCTTCCTGAATAAGATCCAGGAACTGAAGACCACGGTTTGTATATTTCTTCGCGATGGAAATCACGAGACGCAAGTTGGCCTCTACCATTTCCTTTTTCGCGCGGCTTGCTTCACGCTCGCCGGTTTGAACAGTGCTGACGATCCGGCGGAATTCAGTCATTGGCATCCCGAATTCGGAGGAGATCTTGATGATCTCTGTGCGCGTTTCGTCAATGTTTTCAATTTCTAGTTTGGTAAAGTCGGCCCAGCCTTTTGCTTTCAGCTTGGACACTTTTTCAACCCAGCCCGGGTCCAGCTCGGAACCGAAATAGTTCTCAAGGAAGCTGGCACGGGAGACTTTATGACGCTCCGCAAGGCGAAGAAGTTTACCTTCAAGACTCATCAAGCGACGATTAATACCGTAAAGCTGGTCGACCAAAGCCTCAATGCGGTTGTTGGTCAGGTGGACATCATCCATCAATTTAACCAATTCGCCTTTCAGCTTTTCGTATTTCTTTTCCTGCGCCTTAGGAATGACTTCATTTTCAAGGGCAGCCGTCAGACGGGCTTCCTGAAGTTTATGAAGTTTCTTGTATGTTTTTGCAATTTCATCGAAACGCTCAAACACTTGTGGCTTCAGTGTTTCTTCCAGCGCAGCGAGAGACATGGTGTTTTCTTCAATATCATCACCATCGTCATCATCGTCACGATTTACAGGATTGCCTTCTTCGTCATATTCCTGTTCTTCTTCGCTATCGTCATCACCGTCATCATCATCATCAAGCCCGGCAGCTGGTAGATCATCATCGCTTTCTTCATCGAAGCCTTCTTCCAGTGCTTTCTCGGCAGCCGCACCGGCACCATAAGTAGCATCCAGATCAATCACATCACGCAACAAGAGTTGTTCTTGCAGCATCAATTCACGCCAGTTCAGGATTGCACGGATGGTCAACGGGCTTTCGCAAATTGCGCCGATCATCTTGCCACGACCAGCCTCGATGCGTTTCGCGATCGCAATCTCGCCCTCACGGGAAAGAAGCTCCACAGTACCCATTTCACGAAGATACATGCGAACAGGATCGTCTGTACGATCGCCGGTTGTCGTTGCTTTTTCCGGCGTTTTCTCTGGCGCGCTTTCGTCTTCGTCGTCAGCATCATCTTCAGAACTGCTGGCGTCTTCGCCTGCTTCATCGTTCTCCACAACATTAATGCCCATTTCAGACAGCAAAGACATCGTGTCTTCAATCTGTTCTGATGACATCTGGTCTTGAGGCAGAACATCGTTCAGTTCATCAAATGTGACGAAACCTTTTTCCTTCGCCTTGGCCAGCATTTTCTTAACTGCTGCCTGTGAGGCATCAATCAGTGGGCTATCTGGAGCATCCTCTCCTTGATCGGGTGCTTCTGCAGCCTCTGCGCCTTTCATTGCCATATGGATATAATACTCCTAGGTTTTTTTCGCCTTCGCCTTCCCCGCGGAGGAAGGTGGGGTGAATTTCTAACTCAAAAACCGGTACTCCGGCCCGATGCAACACCAAAACCATCAAGATCCGCCTCATTGCCCTCCGCCTCAGCCAGGGCTTTCTGTGCTATTTTTAAGCGTTCGAGGTTTTCAGGTGTCAAATCTTCTCCTAATAACGTTTCTGCAATCTTGACTTCATCTTGCAACATTTTCCGTTTAAGACGGGCGACAAGATGCTTCCATCCGCTACGAGCATCGTCGAATGCCGCCTCTTTATCAGCGAACCAATCCAGATCTCCCTGCGCTGATTTTTCCAACCTATCTATTTGCTGTGCAAATCCCCGCTTAGATAAGTGGTGCTTCAACCCTTCTTCGTCAAGATCTGATTCGGAAGAAGCAATTTCTATGATTGCACTATGCAGCCTGTCAAGCATTGCAGAGGAAAGCTGAAGCGCGGCAAACTCATCAAAGTCAGATTCGAGGATTTTCGGGTGATTGAGCACTGTCAAAAGCAGTAATTCGCCGCCACGCCCCATCCCTGCATTCGGAACATTAGTCACTTGTAGACGTGTATTCTGTCCAGATTTGCGTTGATTCGCGAATCGTCCGAATCGTTTATCGCCAGCCCTTCCCTTATCAAAAGACTTTTTGCCACCACCTGAACTCCGCCCAAGCTCCCATAAACGGTTGCGAAAATGCTTTTGGTAATACCCTCGGACCGTCTGATCCTGAATCTGCTGCGTGACCTCTTCCAGCGCCGCTTCAAAGGCTGCTTTTTGCTCTGGCGTCTCCATCGACCGGCCGGCCAGCGTATTCTCCCAAAGCAGAGTAGATAATGGCTTCGCAGCTGCCAGAAGTTCCTGCATTGCCGCAGCCCCCCTCTGTTTAATCAGATCATCGGGATCAAGCCCTTCTGGCAACATGGCAAACTTTAAAGAATAGCCAGGCTTCAAAAGCGGGAGTACGCGCTCTGCGGCACGAACGGCAGCCCGAACACCCGCACTATCACCATCCAAACATAATGTTGGCTCAGGCGCCATTTTCCACAAGATACGTATCTGATCTTCCGTCACCGCTGTCCCGAGCGGTGCAACAGCATGTTCAAAACCTGCTTCGGCCAGAGCGATCACATCCATATACCCCTCGGCCACCAGAACTTCCCCCACATTGAATGCCTGGCTTCGCGCCTTCGCCATATTGTAAAGCACATGCCCTTTATGAAAGAGCGGCGTATCAGGAGAGTTCAGATATTTCGCAGGCGCATCGCCCAGGGCCCTTCCGCCGAAAGCGATCACGCGCCCCCGCGCATCAGTTATAGGAAACATCAAACGATCACGAAAACGGTCATAACTATCACGGCCATTATCCGGCTTAATGACAAGCCCCGCCTCAATCAGCAAATTCTCCGGAATTTTCCGCGCCAGCATGGCTTCTTTCATGGCTGTACGGCTATCTGGCGCGAATCCAATACGGAAAAGCTGTTGCGCAAGAGGGCTTACTTGACGTCTTTCCAAATATTCCCGAGCGATCAGTCCAGACTGTGTCGACATCTGGGCGGTGAACCATTGGGCAGCAACTTCCATTACATCGTGCAAGGTTGCCGACTTTTCACGCCTTACCCGCTCCTGCGGCCGTTCAACAGGCATCTGCATACCTGCCATATCTGCAAGACGCTCAATGGTTTCACGAAAGTTCAGACCCTCCGTTTGTTTAACAAACTCCACCTGATCACCGTGGGCACCACAGCCAAAACAGTGATAGAAGCCTTTTTCTTCATTTACCGTGAAAGAAGGGGTTTTTTCGTTATGAAACGGACATAGGCCTGAATACTCCCGTCCCTTTTTGACAAGTTTGGTCCGACGGCCAATGAGCTCGCTTAAGCTGACCCGGTTTCTAATCTCATCCAGAAATTGTGGCGGGAAAGCCATCATCACCCCTTATTGCTCGAGGCGGTTACCCGCCACCGAAAATGACAAATCAGCCGTTCAGCGCCGCTTTCACCATGCCACTTGCTTTGGCAAAGTCCATACGCCCTGTATATTTTTCTTTTAGTGCGCCCATGGTTTTTCCCATATCTTTCAAGCCTTCGGCACCAATATCAGTAATGGTCTCCTCAATTGCTTGCTTCATTTCAACTTCGTCAAACTGCTTTGGCAAAAACTCGGAGATGATTTCAATCTCTTCCTGCTCAGACGCGGCGAGATCATCCCGACCACCGTTCTTGTATGCAGCGATAGAATCTCTGCGCTGCCTTACCATCGTCGTCAACATCTGAAGAAGCTCGGAATCGCTGATTCCTTCATCAGACCCACCTTCTCGAGATGCAATATCACGGTCATGAAGGGTCGCAAGAATCAATCTCAAAGTGGAAATTTTCCGCTTATCCTTTGATTTCATTGCTTCTTTTAATGTGTCCTTTAGGCGGGTGCGTAGCATAGTCACTTTAATTCGTTGTGAAACAAAGGAGCCATACTAACTGAACGGGGGCCCGAAAGCAACGAAAATAAATTACGTAAGTCATTGATTTTAAAGGAAAATTTTTGAAACCAAACTCTTGACGCTTTGGCTTATATACCCTATTGTCGCGCCCCAACATTTAAATGGCGGAAGGAATGCGGCCCAGCGATTATCGCAAGGGGCCCCAATTGGCATGTCTAAATCAAACTTAGTATCACATATTCATGAACCAAGAACAGCCACCGCTGTATTGGTTTTAGCCGATGGATCTGTCTTTCACGGATTTGGTGTTGGACAGGAAGGCGAAACTGTCGGTGAGGTTTGCTTCAACACCTCCATGACTGGTTATCAGGAAAGCCTGACTGACCCCTCATTCGCAGGGCAGATGATCACCTTTACATTCCCTCATATCGGGAATGTTGGCTTTAACGATGAAGATATCGAAACCAGCGGCATTGCAGCCAACGGCCTTATTATTAAGGCGGATATCACTGATCAGGCAAACTGGCGCGCAGCCGGCCACCTTGATGAGTGGCTGAAGGAACGCGAACTGGTGGGAATTTCTGGAATCGACACCCGACGCTTGACACATGTCATCCGTGAGAGCGGTGCCCCTAACGGGATCATCGCCCACAATAAAGACGGCAAGTTTGATCTGGAAGATCTCAAAAAGAAGGCGGCTGAATGGCCGGGCCTTGAAGGAATGGATCTTGCGATCAAGGTTACCTGTAAAGAGCCTTACAAATGGTCCGAAACGAGCTGGAATATTAAAGAAGGCTTTGGGGAACAGACCGAACCTAAACGTCACATCGTTGCCGTAGATTACGGCGTAAAACGTAACATCCTTCGCTGCCTTGCTGATCATGGCTGTGATATCACGGTAGTGCCTGCAAATAGCAGCTTCGACGACATCATGTCTCACAATCCAGATGGTATTTTCCTGGCGAATGGCCCGGGCGATCCTGCGGCAACTGGTGAATATGCTGTACCAGTGATTAAGCAGTGCATTGAAAGTGGAGTTCCAACTTTCGGCATTTGCCTTGGTCATCAGATGCTGGCCCTCGCGGTTGGTGCTGAAACCATGAAAATGCAACAGGGTCACCGCGGTGCAAACCAACCTGTGAAAGACCTAACCACAGGCAGGGTTGAGATCACTTCACAGAACCATGGTTTTGTGGTGAAACGCGAAAGCCTGCCAGACGGTGTAACCGAAACACATAAATCCCTGTTTGATGGTGTAGTCGAAGGGATCGCACTGGACGGCAAACCGGTTTTCTCTGTTCAATATCACCCTGAGGCCAACCCTGGGCCTCAAGACAGTTACTATTTGTTCAAGCGCTTTGTAGATATGGTGGACGCAAATGCCTAAACGTACCGATATTCAGTCCATTATGATCATTGGTGCTGGCCCGATAATCATCGGCCAGGCCTGCGAATTTGACTATTCCGGAACTCAAGCCTGTAAAGCCCTAAAAGAAGAAGGCTACCGAGTTATTCTGGTAAACTCCAACCCAGCGACGATTATGACAGATCCGGAATTGGCCGATGCGACTTATATCGAGCCGATCACACCGGATGTTGTCGAGAGAATTCTTGAAAAAGAACGTCCCGATGCAGTTCTGCCAACAATGGGGGGCCAGACAGCGCTTAACACCGCATTGGCTCTGGCTGAGCGTGGTGCACTCGATCGTCTAGGCGTTCAGCTCATCGGTGCTAAAGAAGAAGCGATTGAAAAGGCAGAAGATCGCGACAAATTCCGCACAGCCATGCAGAAAATTGGCCTCGACATGCCGATCAGTGACGTGGCCCACACGATGGAAGAAGCCTGGAAGGTTCTGGAAACTGTTGGCCTACCTTGTATTATTCGCCCATCCTTCACATTGGGCGGAACCGGTGGTGGCCTTGCCTACAACCGAGAAGAATTTGAAGACATTGTGACTGGCGGTCTTGATGCTTCCCCAACAACAGAAGTGTTGATCGAGGAAAGCATCGTTGGCTGGAAAGAATATGAAATGGAAGTTGTTCGTGACAAAGCGGACAATTGCATCATTATCTGTTCTATCGAAAATGTGGACCCAATGGGCGTTCATACAGGTGATTCCATCACAGTGGCCCCTGCCCTTACATTGACGGATAAAGAATACCAGATCATGCGGAACGCTTCGATTGCAGTTCTCCGTGAAATTGGTGTTGAAACGGGCGGATCAAACGTTCAGTTTGCTGTAAATCCTGAAACGGGCCGTCTGATCGTCATCGAGATGAACCCGCGTGTGTCCCGCTCAAGTGCACTCGCCTCCAAAGCAACTGGTTTCCCAATTGCAAAAATCGCGGCAAAGCTGGCGGTCGGTTACACGTTGGATGAATTGGACAATGACATCACGGGCGTAACACCAGCCTCGTTCGAGCCAACAATTGACTATGTTGTCACGAAGATCCCTCGCTTCACGTTCGAAAAATTCCCAGGCGCAGAGCCTATGCTCGGCACAGCGATGAAATCTGTTGGCGAAGCAATGGCCGTTGGTCGTACATTTGCGGAATCCCTGCAAAAAGCACTTCGCTCTTTGGAAACAGGCCTAACCGGTCTCAACGAAACCAACATCGGTGATGACAAGCAAGGCATTCTAAGCACGCTGACAAAAAGCACACCGGATCGCCTTCTCAACATTGCACAAGCCTTCCGCGCAGGTCTGGAATTTGAAGAAATCCGCGCCGCAAGTAAGTTTGAGCCATGGTTCCTTCAACAGATCCAAGCGCTTGTTGCAGCAGAAGAAGCCGTTCGTGAAAAAGGTCTACCAACCCATAAGGGTGGCCTACTTTCCCTGAAACGCATGGGCTTCTCTGATGCACGTTTGTCTGAACTGAGCGGTCAGTCCGAAGCAGATATTCTTCGTATCCGCAATCAGCTGGATATCCATCCGGTCTACAAACTGATCGATACTTGCGCAGGCGAATTTACATCACAAACACCATACCTTTATTCCACTTACGAAGGGAATGAATGGGATGCGCCTGTCTGTGAAGCAAACCCGAGTGATCGCAAAAAAGTAGCCATCCTTGGAGGCGGCCCAAACCGTATTGGTCAAGGTATCGAATTTGACTATTGCTGCGTTCACGCAGCTTACGCTTTGGCAGAAGTCGGTTATGAGACCATTATGGTCAACTGTAACCCGGAAACTGTATCTACCGACTATGACACTTCTGATCGCCTGTATTTCGAACCGCTCACGGTTGAAGATACTCTTGAAATCCTCAAGAAAGAACAGAGCAACGGAACACTTCATGGTGTGATCGTCCAGTTTGGCGGTCAAACACCGTTGAAACTGGCTGCCGGTCTGGAAGCTGCAGGTATCCCTATTCTGGGAACATCTCCAGACGCCATCGACCTTGCAGAAGATCGCGAACGTTTCCAGCAATTGCTGCACAAATTAGACTTGATCCAACCTAAGAACGGTATTGCCCGGACTGTGGAAGAAGCCTTCGACGCAGCCGAGCAGATCGGTTATCCGGTTGTTGTGCGCCCATCCTATGTTTTGGGTGGCCGTGCCATGGAAATCGTCCGTGACGGCGAAGCACTTGACCGCTACATGCGCGAAGCAGTGCAGGTATCAGGTGACAATCCGGTTCTGGTTGATGGTTACCTTCAGAACGCCATTGAGGTTGACGTTGACTGCCTTTGTGATGGCGAGGAAGTTTACGTCGCCGGCATTATGGAGCATATTGAAGAGGCAGGTATTCACTCCGGTGACAGCGCTTGTTCATTGCCACCATATTCTCTGAAAGACAGCGTGATTGAAGAAATCACACGTCAATCTAAAGCATTGGCGCTTGAGCTTAACGTAATCGGTTTGATGAATGTTCAGTTCGCAGTGAAAGACGATGTTGTCTACATTCTTGAAGTGAACCCACGGGCCAGCCGTACAGTTCCGTTCGTTGCCAAAAGCATCAACTACCCGATTGCCAAAATCGCATCTCGCCTGATGGCTGGTGAGAAACTGGCAAGTTTTGGCCTTGAGAAACGTGAACTCGACCATATTACAGTAAAAGAAGCTGTCTTCCCGTTCACTCGCTTCCCAGGTGTTGACGTGGTTCTGGGTCCGGAAATGCGCTCCACCGGTGAAGTTATGGGCATTGACCGTGACTTTGCGTCAGCATTCCTGAAGTCCCAGATGGCTGCTGGTGTCACCCTGCCAACTGAAGGAAAGGTCTTTGTCTCCGTTAAGGATCTGGACAAAGCACTCCTTTTGGAAACGGCTGCCAAGCTCATTGAACTTGGGTTCGAGATTGTTTCTACTTCCGGTACTGCCCAGTATCTTTTGGACCAGGGCCTGAAAGTTGAAAAGGTCAACAAAGTGATGGAAGGACGTCCGAACATTGTTGATCTGATGAAAAATGGTGAAATCGCTATGGTGATCAATACGACCGAAGGGGCGCAAGCCCTGAAGGATAGTTATGACATCCGCCGTACGGCACTGATGATGAAAACACCATACTCAACTACCGTTGCGGGTGCACGTGCAACGGCATTGGCGATTGAAAAAATTAAAACAGGAACTCTTGAAGTATATCCACTTCAATCCTATTCTTAATCTTTTGGTTACGCCGAATAAGATAAAACAGCTTGCTCCGGGCTTGCCCGGAGTAGAACAATTTACCCTGACAGGGAACAGACAGAGATTTTAAATGGATAGACTACCGATTACCGCAAACGGCTTTGCGATGCTGGAAGCCGAATTGAAAAATTTGAAAACCAACGCACGCCCGAACGTTATTCAGGCCATTGCCACAGCGCGTGAACATGGTGATCTATCTGAAAATGCTGAATATCATGCAGCCAAAGAACAACAATCCCTTATTGAAGGTCGCATTGCTGAACTTGAAGACAAGCTCGGTCGATGCGAAGTGATTGATGTCACGGCTATGTCAGGCCGAACCATCAAGTTCGGCGCAACGGTTCTTCTTGTGGATGAAGACACAGACGAAGAAACCACTTACCAAATTGTTGGTGAAGACGAGAGCAACATCGAAGAAGGAAGGATTTCCATCTCAGCCCCTCTTGCACGCGCCCTTATCAACAAAGAACAAGGCGACAGCATCGAGGTGACTACACCAGGTGGATCAAAAGCCTATGAAGTATTGGACGTGAAGTTCGTCTAAGGCAAAGTCTAATCATAAAAAAGCCCCGGAAATACTCCGGGGCTTTTTTATTGCTTATTTTTCGTGGGGGTAACCAACTGCTTTCAAATCAGCTGTTATCTCATCCAGAATGGCTGGATCATCAATCGTTGCAGGGAAACGATACTCCTCCCCATCAGCGATCTTTCTCATGATGGCACGCAGGATTTTACCTGAGCGTGTCTTTGGGAGCCGTTTTACAACAAGAACATGCTTAAAGGCCGCAACGGGGCCGATCATTTCACGTACGCGCGCTACAATTTCCTTAGAAATCTCGCTACTATCACGGTTCACACCTGCATTCAGCACTACAAAGCCAAATGGAATTTGACCTTTCAGTTCATCCTGCACGCCGATAACAGCGCATTCAGCAACATCCTTATGACCAGCAACGACCTCTTCCATCCCACCAGTGGAAAGGCGATGGCCTGCCACGTTAATAATGTCATCGGTACGTGCCATGATGAACAGATACCCGTCTTCATCCACATATCCAGCATCACCGGTTTTGTAATAACCCGGCACATCTTCCATATAGGATTTTTTGAAACCTTCATCATTCTGCCAAAGTGTTGGCAATGTACCGGGAGGCAATGGCAACTTCACAGCAATAACACCGATTTCGCCTTGTGGCATTTCACGGCTTGGATCTTCCTCATCCATGATGCGGATATCATATCCTGGAACTGGAAGTGTTGGACTACCCAGCTTAACGGGCTTAATGCCATATCCGGTGCAGTTGGCCCCCATCGGCCAACCCGTTTCCGTCTGCCACCAGTGATCCAGAACGGGCACTTTTAATGTATTCTGAGCCCAAATAATTGTATCTGGATCCGCACGTTCGCCCGCCAAAAACAGCGTTTCAAAATGCGACAGATCATAATCCGCAATCAGTTTCGCCTCTGGATCATGCTGTTTAATCGCACGGAACGCTGTCGGTGCTGTAAAGAGTGCACGAACTTTATGATCTTGAATAACCCGCCAGAATGTTCCGGCATCAGGTGTACCAATTGGCTTTCCTTCAAATAGGATAGATGTGTTTCCATGGAGCAAGGGCGCATACACAATGTAAGAGTGACCAACGACCCATCCCACATCTGATGCCGCCCAGAAAACATCTCCGGGATCCATTCCATAGACACCCTTCATAGACCAGTGAAGAGCCACGGCATGACCACCATTATCACGAACAACACCTTTTGGAACACCAGTCGTACCAGATGTATAAAGGACATATAACGGGTCGGTTGCCGCAACGGGCACCGGATCAATTGGGTCTGCGGCTGCCACTTCTGACCAATCAAAGTCGCGACCATCGGTCATTGCAGCCGCACATTCTGGACGCTGCAAAACAACACATGTGTGCGGCTTATGAGTGGAAATCTCAATCGCCTCATCCAGAAGCGGCTTATATTCTACGACCCTGCCAGGTTCCAATCCACAGGAAGCCGCTATAATCGCTACAGGTTTCGCATCATCAATGCGGGTTGCAAGCTCATTAGCAGCGAAACCACCGAAAACAACCGAATGAATGGCGCCAATTCGTGAACAGGCCAACATAGCGATAGCAGCTTCTGGCACCATTGGCATATAGATGATCACCCGATCACCTTTGCGGATACCCTTAGCGTGCAGACCACCTGCAAACCGGGCGACCAGATCTGTCAACTCAGCATATGAGAATTTCTGAACCTGACCCGTCATCGGGCTATCATAAATCAGTGCAGTTTGATCCCCACGCCCTGCTTCCACATGGCGATCCAGGCAATTATAACAGGTGTTCAGTTCCCCACCTGAGAACCATTTGTTAAACGGGTTATTGCTGGCATCCAGCACCTTGTCCCATTTCTTGTACCAAGTAATACCTTCTGCGGCTTCACCCCAGAAACCTTCTGGATCGTTCAACGAGCGCGCGTAATCTTCTTCATACGTCGCCATAATGTACTCCTCCCGTACAGCAAGCTGTTAATTTAGCAATGACACAGACTGCTTTACTGCAGACTTTTTATTGTGGCTGTGGAGATAAAAAAGCCGCGAACGGATCGCGGCTTTATGTCGAAAGAAATGCTAGACCCAACCGATTAATCGTTGGATTTAAACAATTCCTCGAAATTCTTAACCGCTTCGGCTTTCGCCTTGGAAGCGTCTTCTTTTTCAGAAGATTTACTGCTTCCAAATACGGCTTCGGCTTCAGCCATTGGATCGTATTCCTCTTCTTGCTGCATTTCCTGCTTCTTACGTTCATATGGCGTAAGTGGAACAGATGCGGCATCCGCAGCAACAGCAGCAGCTACTTCTTCCATAAGCTTGTCTGTATTATCTTCATCACGCAGGTGAGCAGATTTTTTCACAACTTCGTCAAGTTCCATCTGCGTGCAGATACCAAGACTAACTGGATCTCGTGGCTTAATTGCTTGTGTGTTCCAATGTGTTTTGTCACGAACAGCATTAATTGTTGTTTTCGTTGTTCCGACCAGCTTACCGATCTGCGCGTCCGAAAGCTCCGGATGGAACTTCAGCAACCATGAAATGGCATCAGGGCGATCCCCCCGGCGAGATACGGGTGTGTAACGACCACCGCTGCGGCGTGGTTGAGGTACATCCCCTACAGGCTTACTCAACTGCAAAAGTGCTGCCGGATCTTTCTCACAACGGTCAATTTCCTCTTGCGTGAGCTGACCCGTTGCAAGCGGGCTCTGCCCAACAATTCCCATAGCCACTTCGCCATCAGCAATGCCCTGTACTTCCAAGGCATGTAGACCGCAAAATTCACCGATCTGACGGAATGTCAGGCCTGTATTATCAACCAGCCAAACGGCCGTTGCTTTTGGCATCAATGGTGTTGCCATTTTAACTCCTTAAAAGAGGGACGGCCTTATACCGTCCGACTCACAATTCTCTAACTGCATATATGGCGGAAAAACGCCCTCAAGTCTAGCTTGTAAACTCAAATACAGGCTTCAAACATTAAACCTCTAGAACGATTTTACCGATATGACCTGAATCATCAATTCTCTCATGAGCTTTATTTGCCTGATCCAGCGGAAAGACACTATCGATAATCGGCTTTACAGTCCCCGCATTCAGCAATGGCCATACTTTTTCTTCCAGACTTTTACCAATGGCAGCTTTTGCTTCAATTGACTGGGGCCGCAAAGTTGACCCAGTTATGGTAAGGCGTTTCAACATAACCGGTGCGAAATTCACATCGGCCTTTGGTCCGCCCAAAAACGCGATATAAACAAGGCGCCCTTCAACAGCCAAGGCTGAAATGTTTCGTTGGATATAAGACCCGCCAACCATGTCCAAGATCAGGTTTACACCCTCGCCACCGGTAAGCTCTTTCACAACTTCAACATAATCTTCACTTTTGTAATTAATCCCTCGCTCAGCACCCAAGGCTTCAATTTCACGGCATTTCTCATCGGTGGACGCCGTTGCGAAAACACGAGCCCCGAAAGATTTAGCCAACTGAATCGCAGTTGTACCAATACCGCTGGCACCACCATGAACAAGGAAACTTTCCCCGCCTGTTAGGCGGCCACGGTCAAACACATTTGTCCATACGGTGAAATATGTTTCCGGAACGGCGGCTGCTTTCACCATGTCATAACCGTTAGGAACCGCCAGACATTGTGCTTCTGGCGCGACGCAATATTCTGCGTATCCACCGCCTGCAACAAGCGCACAGAGAGTATCCCCAACCTTGAAACGAGTCACTCCGTCTCCTACGGCAACAACTTCACCTGCAACTTCAAGTCCTGGAATATCAGAAGCGCCTGGAGGCGGTGCGTATCCCCCCATTCTTTGCAAGACGTCCGGACGATTCACGCCCGCAGCGGCAACTTTGATTAGCACCTCTCCAAGGGCAGGTTCCGGAACCGGGCGAATTGTAGGCACGAGATTTTCAGGCCCACCGAATTCTTTAATTTCAATCGCTGTCATCTGCGAGGGGATTGTACTCATGATTTTGCTCCTGGGTTTCGTTCTTCTTATGTAATATCAGGGTAACCAGTAATCGGGTTGCGCCGAAACCAATACTGCAAGTCTGGGTAATCCAGCGCTACAAACATATTAAGGATCTACAAAATGGCAAGTGACGAGGAAGAATTTCCCATTTTATCCAGTGAGGGGAAAAAATTTGATGAAATGTCCATCTATGAACTTGAAGAATATCTGGAAGAGCTAGCTCAGGAGATTCGGAAAGTCGAAAAACTTATTGAAACCAAGAAGAAAGCACAGAACGCCGCTGAGAGTTTCTTTAAAAACTAAAGACGAAATTCATACCGCCCAAGTAATCATTCCAATAAAGAAAATGTATATTTTGTGGATTTTTTTATATACGTTAATTGTAATTTAATAAAATCCCCCTAAATTCACATGTATCAACCCGCGTCGGGTTGTCGATTGGAACCTATCCAATCTATTTGACGCCTCCCTGTTGACTTGAGCCGCCTTTTGGCGGCTCTTTTTTTGTTTGCCCATTTGTCAAGAAAACTTTTTCACTATTTGTTACTGCATTATTACAAACTGATCTTGACTCATGCCCGTTTTCAGAGTTTTATGCTGCCAACAGGTCAAGTTTGACAGGTTGAGGTATCAAAATAGAAGGGGGCGCTGGTATCTGGCAGCCCCCTCATTTGTTTCTAGATCCCCTCTTCGGTAATCCCATAAAAGTCATGTGAATTAAGCTGGACCTGCCAAGCCTCACAAGGTAGCTTGCAGCCAACTAATTAATACGTGCTGTGGGAGTTGCTGAATGGCCGATCCAAACTTTCTGAAATTTGACACCCTTAGTCTTCATGCGGGACAACGCCCTGACCCGGTAACCGGTGCACGAGCGGTCCCTATTTATCAGACAACCTCCTATGTGTTCCGCGATGCCGATCACGCCGCCTCTCTTTTCAATCTGGAAAGTACAGGTCACATCTACAGCCGCCTGTCCAACCCAACGACAGCAGTATTGGAAGAACGCCTTGCCAGCCTTGAAGGTGGCGTTGGGGCGATTTGCACAGCATCTGGTCACGCCGCCATGCATCTTGCCATCGTCACGTTGATGAGTGCAGGCAACCATATCGTCTGCTCCCAATCTGTCTATGGCGGCACATACAACTTCCTGAAACACACAATGCCGCGCTTTGGCATTGAAACAACATTTGTGAACCCGCAGGACCCGGAAAACTTCAAAGCAGCGATCAAAGAAGAAACGCGTCTTGTGATCTCAGAAACGCTGGGCAATCCTGGTCTCGAAGTAACCGACATTCCAAAAGTTGCGGATATTGCACATGCTGCGGGCATTCCGCTTTTGATCGACAATACCTTTGCCACCCCATATCTGTGCCGCCCACTGGATCTCGGCGCGGATCTTGTGATGCATTCTGCCACCAAGTTTCTGGGTGGCCACGGGATCGCCATGGGCGGTGCGCTGATCGATGGTGGGCGTTTCGATTGGGCGAAAAGCGGCAAATTCCCGACATTGACCGAGCCATATGAAGGCTATCACGGCATTCAATATGAAGAAGAGTTTGGACCACTTGCCTTCCTGATGCGCGCCCGGACAGAAGGTCTTCGCGATTTTGGCGCCTGTATCAGCCCAACAAATGCGTTTCAAATCTTGCAGGGTGTGGAAACTCTTTCCGTACGCATGGAAAAGCATGTTGCAAATGCCCGGAAAGTCATTGAGTTCCTGAATGCAAACGATGCTGTGGAAAGTGTTTCATCACCTGAACTTGAAAGCCATCCAGACCATGCACTTGCGAAAGAGCTTCTGCCAAAGGGGTGCGGTTCTATCTTCAGTTTCACTGTAAAAGGCGGCCGCGAGGCAGGTAAGGCCTTTATCGGCCAGCTGCAGGTGTTCTCTCACCTTGCCAATGTAGGGGATGCGAAAAGCCTGGTTATTCACCCAGCGTCAACCACTCATCAGCAAATGGATAAGGAAGCCCTTGAAAACGCAGGTATCTCAGAAGGCATGATCCGATTGTCTGTGGGTATCGAAGATGTCGACGATCTTATCAAGGATCTGAAAGGTGGCCTGCGGGCGGCTGCAAAAGTTGCTGAAAAAGCAGCAGCACAATAAGGGGGCGAAAATGTTTGTCACAGTAAATAACACCGAGATTTTCGCAGCAACTGGTGGTCAGAAATTTGACCCTGCCAAGCCAAACCTTATTTTCCTGCATGGCGCCGCCATGGATCACACCGCATGGGCCTTGCAAAGCCGTTACTTTGCCCATCACGGATATAATGTATTTGCGTTGGATCTTCCGGGACATGGCAAAAGCGGCGGCGACATTCCTGCAAGCATTGATGACATGGCGGATTGGGTTGTTGCCTTTATGGATGCGGCGGGTCTTGAAAATGCAGCCCTCACAGGGCACAGCATGGGCTCTTTGACGGCATTGTCATTGGCTGGTCGCTATCCTGACCGTGTGACTAAATTGGTAATGATCGGCACAGCTTTCCCAATGGTGGTTGGGGAGTTCTTCCTGAACAAAGCCAAAGAAAATGATCCCGCGGCTTTCCAGATGATGATCGACTGGTCACACGCCCGCCCCTCCCACATGGGCGCTTCAGAGGTTCCGGGACTGTGGATGATCGGAAACGCGCTACGTACGGTGGAGAATTCAGGTGATGGCACCCTGTTTAAGGGTCTATCCATGTGCAACGATTATAAAGGTGGCTTCGAAGCAGCCGAAGCACTCACCTGTCCTGTTCTATTTATTCTCGGTGACAATGACATGATGACAATGCCACGGGCTGCACAAAAGCTTATCGCGGCGATAGAGGGATCAACAACCGTGATGTTAAATGATTGTGGTCACATGCAAATGATTGAAAAGGCGGATGAAGTCCGCGCTTCTATGAAATCATTCCTTTAAAATATAGGATCGCCGCGCTATACACCAATGCGCGGCGGCCCGCCTTTTGCGGTCTGGCTTGGACCGAACGCCTTATCAAGCACTTGCGTGCTGTCCTGCGCCAGCTTAATTGCGTCTGTCAGCGCGTTCAGTATCAGCATATTATTATTCAGCACATGCTGTGCTTCTGGACGTACATCGTCAGTGATTTTTGTGCAGCGGAGAACGACATCCGCGCGCACTTTCATAAGAACGTCTTCAAGACGTTGACCGTTCGGGTTTTCCTCTGTGACCAGAAAATGTGTCATTTAGCTTCCCTTTGTTTGGGCCGTAATGACAACAGTTTGGGTGACCTTTGGTTAAAATAAAGCTAATTTACAGGTTCTTGGCCCGCTCACGTAGTACGAATTTCTGTACCTTCCCTGTGGACGTCTTCGGCAAGTCTTCAAAAACAACCGTTTTTGGACACTTGAAATGGGCCATGTTATCCCGGCAAAACGCAATAATTTCCGCTTCGGTAGGGGTTGCGCCTTCCCTGAGCTCAATGAAAGCACATGGGGTTTCGCCCCATTTGTCATCAGGCCTTGCAACCACAGCGGCCTCCATGACAGCAGGATGCTTATAGAGAACCCCCTCCACTTCAATGGTCGAGATATTCTCCCCCCCGGAAATAATGATGTCTTTTGATCGATCCCTGAGCTCCAGATATCCATCTTCATGAACAACACCCAGATCACCAGTGTGGAACCACCCATCTTTCAACGACTTTTCAGTAGTCGCAGGATTCTTTAAATACCCTTTCATGACCATGTTGCCGCGCATCATGACCTCACCCATGGTGTTGCCGTCACTGGGAACAGGGGTCATGGTCTCAGGATCCATAACTTCAAGACCACCAAGGGCATGATACCGCACCCCTTGACGGGCTTTAAGTGCGGCACGATCTTCAACAGATTTCGCATCCCATTCAGCTTGCCAATCGCAATAGACAGATGGGCCATAACATTCCGTCAAACCATAGACATGGGTTACATCAAAGCCCATACGATCCATCTCAGCCAGAACTGGTGCTGGCGGCGGTGCAGCTGCAACCATCACCTTCAAACCAGACGCTGCTTTGGACTTGTTTTCATCAGTTGTGTTGATCAGCATGGAAAGAACAATGGGCGCACCGCACATGTGGTCCACGCCATATTTTTCCATCGCATCATAAATGGGGGTTGCTTCAACTTTACGAAGACAGACATGGGTTCCCCCTACTGCTGTAATGGTCCAAGGAAAGCACCAGCCGTTGCAGTGGAACATGGGCAACGTCCAAAGGTAGGTCGGGTGTTTCCCCATCTGCCACGACATTGTATTACCGGTCGCTGCCAGATAAGCACCCCTGTGATGATAAACCACGCCCTTTGGGTCACCTGTTGTGCCTGATGTGTAGTTCAGCGCAATGGCCTGCCACTCATCATCTGGACCACCCCACTCATAATTTACATCCCCGACTTGCAGGAAGGCCTCATAATCCATGTCACCGATCAAATCTCCGCCGCCTGCAAGCGGGTCATCAATATCGATAACAATCGGCTCTACGCTGGCAATCTTAAGGGCTTTGGAGATAACATCTGAATGTTCGCGATCTGTGAACAGAAGTTTGCATTCACCATGATCAAGAATAAAGGCAATGGTTTCCGCATCGAGTCGGGTATTGAGCGCATTAAGAACAGCCCCCGTCACCGGCACACCGAAATGAGCCTCCAGCAAAGCAGGAATATTGGGTGCCATTACAGAAACAGTGTCACCTTTACCAATGCCCCGCTTTTCCAACGCACTGGCCAGCCGCTTTGCCCGTTCATAAAATTCAGCGTAGGTGTAAGTCCAGTCACCATGACGCATCGCGACCTGGTTGGGATAGACCGCGGCGGATCTGGGCAGAAAAGAAAGAGGTGTTAGCGCCTCAAAGTTAGCCGGATTTGCTTCCAAACCAAGTTCGTACTTTTCCATGACACCCTCCGCCACGTCTTCAATATCTATAATGGGTGAGTTTTACCGTTCACCGCCGTCTTGACCTTCAAGTTCCACAGGAACACCAGGCAAGTGCTTGGACACGCGAATACCAAGAGAGGTTTTCACATGCTCCACATTCGGGGCTGCGGTCAGTTCATGCGTCAGGAACTGTTGATAAGAATCCCAGTCCTTGGCAACCACTTTCAAAATGAAATCGCTGTCGCCTGCCAACATGTAACATTCACGCACCATCGGCCACTCACGCACTTTTTCTTCAAAAGCGTTGAGATCGGGCTCTGCCTGGCTGTGAAGGCCTACCATGGCAAACACGGTAACTTTAAACCCCAAACTTTCGGAATTTAATTGCGCGTGATAGCCTTCAATGAAGCCAGATTCTTCCAAAGCCCGGACCCTTCTCAGGCACGGCGGTGCAGAAATCCCGGCATTTTTCGCCAGTTCTACATTGGTTGTCCGTCCATTTTCCTGCAAATCGTGCAGAATTCGTCGATCTATGTCATCGAGCTTAACGCGTTGCATACATTACCTCCAACAGTCTGTTGCGCGCAATATTATTACAACGCGCAGCCTAGGCCAAGTGCCAGTTCGCCATTTTTTGTAAAAAAATTACCTTGACCTTGCCTTTTTATGTCATTTAGTGCCAAAAAAAGCCCCATGACGACTTTATCCCCCAATGCAGTCCCTGCATTTGAGAAAGAAAATAACGCCTGTTGGGTGATCACGGATGGTAGCGCTGGAATGGAAAACCAGTGCGTAGGCCTAGCCGAGGCGATGGGGTGTATACCGATTGTCAAAAGAATACAAACGAAAAAGCCGTGGCGATGGTTACCCCCTCAGCTTTGGATCAATCCGTTGGGTCAATTGAAAAGCACAGGTGATCAACTGGAAGCCCCGTGGCCTGATCTTATCATCACATGCGGCAGACAAGCTATCCCCATGAGCATTGCCATTCGGCGCGCAAGTAAAGGCAAAACATTTACTGTTCACATTCAAAGCCCGAACGCAGATATTAGCAATTTTGATCTGGTAGTAGTTCCGGAGCATGATAAGTTGCGCGGTAATAATGTTCTTGTCAGTAAAGGTTCCCTGACCCGTATTAATGACGCCAAACTGCGCGATGAGAAATCTAAATTCCTATCAGAACTTGAGGGATTACAAGGCCCAATCTACACGGTTTTGGTGGGTGGTCCAAACCGTTGCTATGATGTAACCCCGGATACCATGAGGCTACTGTGTACGAGACTGGAAAATCTACACAAACAAACAAGCGGGCATTTTCTGGTAACCACTTCCAGACGGACTGGCGAAGACAACGAAGCCATATTGAAAGAAACTCTGACCAGACTGCCTCACACCTTGTGGGATGGGACAGGTGCGAACCCTTACTTTGCCTATCTGGCCGCAGCAGACGCCATTATTGTAACCGCCGATTCGGTCAATATGATTTGCGAAGCAGCAACAGCAGGGAAACCCGTGTTTGTCTTCGAACTTCCAGGTGGTAACAGAAAGTTCAACGCTTTCCATCAAGAAATGCAGAAAGCTGGATTTACAAAACCGTTTTCGGACAATCTTCTATTGTGGTCGCCCCCTAAATTAGATGAAACAAATCGCATCGCAACAGAAGTTCTTGCGTCGTTCAAAAAAAGGTAAAGAAGTCCTCATTTGACCCTGCCTATTGCACTTGGGCCTTCGCCATAATAAATACATTTGCACTTATTTTTTACCGCCACCGCGTTCAGGAGCAATCCATGGCTGAAACATTTACAACAAGCACCCTTATCATCGGTTCCGGTCCGGCTGGATGTACCGCGGCAATTTACGCGGCTCGTGCCTCCTTAAAACCGATCATGGTGCATGGAATTCAGCCAGGTGGTCAGCTTACCATCACCACAGAAGTCGAAAACTACCCGGGCTTCGCAGATCCTATTCAGGGTCCCTGGTTGATGGAGCAAATGGAAGCTCAGGCCAGAAATGTTGGCACAGAAATCCACAATGATGTGATTACCGATTTAGACACTTCAAAGCGCCCGTTCGTCGTAACCGCTGATTCCGGCAACACATACGTGGCTGATACGGTGATTATTTCAACAGGTGCCTCCGCAAAATGGTTGGGATTACCGTCCGAGCAGGAATTCATGGGCTTTGGTGTTTCTGCCTGCGCCACATGCGATGGATTCTTCTACCGCGGAAAAGAGGTCATGGTTGTGGGCGGTGGCAATACGGCCGTTGAGGAAGCGCTGTATCTCACAAACCACGCCGACAAGGTGACCATCATTCATCGCCGTGACAGCTTCCGTGCGGAAAAAATTCTGGTGAACCGTCTGATGAAGAATCCTAAAATCGAAGTGATTTGGGATACGGTTCTGGATGAGATTGTTGGTGAACATCCTGCAGGTGTGACCGCCGGGCGTGTCCGCAACGTCAAAACAGATGAAGTTCGTGACATTCCGGTTCACGGTGTTTTCATTGCAATCGGTCATTCCCCGAATACTGACCTGTTCAAGGGGAAAATCGATATGGACGACGAAAGCTATATCGTAACCGCACCTGATTCCACAGCCACCAATGTGGAAGGCGTGTTCGCATGCGGTGATGTTCAAGATAAAACTTACCGGCAGGCGGTAACCGCTGCAGGTACTGGCTGTATGGCGGCACTGGAGGCTGAACGCTTCATTGCGGAACAGGAAGATGCGGCATCTTCCGTCGCTGCGGAATAGCCCAAACAGAATAAATCCATTCCCGGTCTGGAAAATACTCTCACAAATGACTAACCTATCAAGTTATAGGGAGTGATAATAAATCGATCGAGGTTCCAAACCTCGATAACTTGAGGGAACCAGATCGGATGGATTGGGATAAGTTACGTATATTCCATGCGGTGGCTGAGGCTGGAAGCTTCACACACGCAGGCGAGACGCTGCACTTAAGTCAATCTGCGGTTAGCAGACAAATCAGTGCGTTAGAAGACAGTCTCAACCTTTCTCTATTTCACCGACACGCCCGCGGATTGCTCCTCACAGAGCAGGGCGAACTCCTCTACCGCACGGCCCATGAGATTTTCGCCAAGCTCGCCATGACGGAAGCAATACTTGCGGATAGTAAGGAAAAACCATCAGGTGAGATCAAGGTTACTTCCACTGTTGGTCTTGGATCAAATTGGCTCACCCCCCGTATTCGTGAGTTCATTGAACTTTACCCTGATATTCGGGTGAACCTGATTTTGGCTGACCGGGAATTGGATCTTGGAATGCGGGAAGCAGACGTTGCTATTCGTCTACGCTCCCCCGTTCAACCAGATCTGATCCAACGAAAATTGGCAACAGTTCGGCATCATCTCTACGCTTCCACCGAATATATCGAGAAATATGGCACCCCCAGATCATTGGAAGATTTGGCAAAAAGGAACATTCTCATTTATGGAGATGAAGCGCCTTCAAATATCTCCAATATTAATTGGATCATTGAAAAACTTCATCAAATGGACCCTTCGATCACCCCTGTATTCAAGGTGAATAATGTGTATGGTCTTTTGCTGGCCATCCAAAGCGGTCTGGGGATTGGCAGTCTACCCGATTACATTACAGAAGGTCAGAAAAACATCGTGCGTGTCATGCCAGAGCTCGAGGGACCTGAATTTGATACCTATTACGTTTACCCGGAGGAATTACGGAAATCCAAGCGTGTCACAATTTTCAGGGATTTCCTTATTCGAAAAGTAGCGGAGTCTAGTTTTTAGGCACTTGATATTTTTAGCTTTTCTCAAGCTATGCATCTGACGCATGTCGGCCTTGAAATTTTTAAACTACTCCTTAATGTCATTTTTATCTAAATAAGAATTGTGCAGAGCAATAAAGCACTTTTTTCCAACGATCTCCCTTTAAGTTGGTGAAATAAGCTATTTTGTTTCTCCCAGACAAAATAGCATTCATGTATGAACATGAACTCCCTGTTAGTAGGCCAGCCTTCCCCCCTCTAGGCTGGCCTTTACTATTTTCAGCCTATGCAATTCGATCACATCTGCTTTGTTTGCATAGTTGCGCCTTTTGCCATGCGTTTATCGCATAGGTGCACTGCAAAAAATATTCTGGAAAAATAAAAGGCATTTGCCTATATTCCAATCATCAACGCTGCACTGCAGCATTGATCGAATATCGACCCCCCTTATCGATATTCCCGTTACTTGTTTTCCTCCCAGATGCAAGTAACCATATCATCTCCTAGATGATATACCTCCCTGTTAGACTTGCCAGCCTCTTTACAGAGGCTGGTCTTTTTTTGCCATGATGGCAACGCATAGCAGCTATTCGCCATTAACAATTCAACTCAGGGAAACGCACCCCATATCCAAAATGTTCGGAACAACCTCCCTTAAGTTCTGGACTGCGGTCAGTTCCCTGTAGACCGCGCAGCCGATCTACTCGGCTAACCTCCCTGTTGAACTTGCCGGCCATTATTGGCCGGCTTTTTTTTACATAAAGAGACGTTCTCTCTTACCAAGTTCTTTGTAGAGGTGCGCAACCTCTTCGGCGTAGCCATTATACATCTGGGTCGGAATGCGCTCTTCCGTGCGAAGATCACGCTCTGTCGCTTGTGACCAGCGTGGATGGCGTACTTCCGGGTTCACATTTGCCCAGAAACCATATTCAGACGCGTTCAGTTTTTCCCAGAAACTGACCGGGCGTTCTTCAGTAAAACTGAAACGGACAATAGATTTGATATGTTTGAAACCATACTTCCAAGGAACGGCCAGCCTTAACGGCGCACCACTTTGCTTGGGGAGTGGCTTGCCATAAAGTCCGGTTACCATAAAGGCCAGATCATTGGTTGCCTCTTCAATTGTGAGGCCCTCAGTGTAAGGCCATGGATACCAGAACTGCTTTTGACCCGGCGCAACAGTTTTGTCTTCAAAGGTCTGCATAATCAGATATTTAGCTTTTGAGGTTGGCTTGGCAAACGCCACCAGATCTTTTAACGCAAAGCCACTCCAGGGAACGACCATGGACCAGGCTTCAACGCATCGATGACGGTAAATCCGCTCTTCCAGTTGCATCTTGGCCAACAGGTCATCGACGCCAATTTCCATTTCCTGCTCGACTTCGCCATCTATTTTGACCGTCCAAGGGCGGATTTTCAGCGCCTGCGCCGCTTCGGAAATGCTTTTGTGAGATCCAAATTCATAGAAATTGTTATAGGTGGTTGCAATTTTCTCAGGTGTTAGGGGGCGGCCTCCAACGTAAGATTCATTGCGTGGTACGGGATAAAGTGACGCAGAAGGATCCGCCTCAGCAGCTGCGAAGGCGCGACTTCCCATTGATGAAATCGTAGATGCCGCAATCCCGCCAAGACCTAACGCTTTTAGTATCTGTCGGCGGTTCGCATACGTCGTTTCTGACAGAACTTCAGATTCTTTCAGTTCCCAGCTTTTTTTAATCTTGATGAGCATTCTTTCACCTTAGTTGCTGCATTTACCCAATATTAGGATGACCGTTAATGAAGCTCCGCTCAAGTCAAGTCTATGTGAAGCTCATTCACCTTTTTGTTGTTGAACGATCTTATCAGCCTCCTGCCCGGTAAGTTCCTGAAGGTGGTCAAACTCGTAACTAAAGGTACCAACCCCTTGCGTGGCGGACCTAAGCTCAGTGATCATGTCGCGAATTTCACTCTCTGGCAGCAATACATTGAGCGTATCCCATCCGGGCCACCCTTCGCGACCTTCGAACCCGAGAATTTGACCTCTCCTCGCACTTACAAGACTGTTCACACGTGAGGTAAATTCGGACGGCATCACCACCTCCACTTTAACAATGGGCTCAAGCAAAACGGGCGAACAGTTCACCATCCCTTCGCTCATCGCAAGGCGAGCCGCCGATCTAAAGGCATTCTCCGAACTATCAACCGAATGATGCTGTCCATCTACCAGTGTCACACTTATATCCACCACTGGAAACCCTAATGGCCCTTTTACAAGATAATCCTTTACCCCATGCTCTACCGCTGGAATGAACTGCCGTGGCACAGATCCGCCAACGATTGTATCCTGAAATGCAAATCCCGATCCTCTGGGAAGGGGGGCGATTTCGATTTTCACATCTCCGAACTGACCATGGCCACCACTTTGCTTTTTATAGCGGGAATGCTGCGTTGTCCCTTTTCGGATTGCCTCGTGATAGGCAACTTTTGGAATTTCAGAATGAACCTTTAATCCATATTTGCTGTCTAATTTATCCAGCGCCACACGAAGATGAATAGCTCCTTGCCCTTTTAAAACAAGCTCTTGCGTTGTTTGTCGATGTTCTGCCACCAGGGATGGATCCTCTTCAGTGAGTTTGTTAAGCGCAGCCGTTAGCTTCACCTCTTCTTCCTGTTTATCCACATGTAATGACATGTCGAACACGGGTGTAAGCGGCTTATCCACACCATTTAATGTCACACCATTGTCTGTGAGATATTCTCCTGTATGGAGATCATCCAACCGTCCAAAAGCGACAATCTCCCCTGCCTTCGCAGATTTTAATTTTTCACTTTTGCCGCCCTGCAATCTGAAGATGCCACCTATTCTACCCTTCTGCAGATGGTCCCCATCATGAAATTCGCCAGACCAGACACGGCACAGTGACAATTTCCCTGCTTGCGGCGAAATATAGGTTTTTAGAACCTGCGCAATATTGGCATTCGCCGCCGCAGCTATTTTTCGTGCCTTGATGGTTTCGTCATTGTCCGGCACCTCATGCCGTAGCGCTTTCAGCAAGCGTCTGACGCCAAATCCATTTAAGGCAGATCCGACAAATACGGGGAGAACACTCCCATCCTTCAAGTCTTTTTGAAGGAGGTCGTAAATTTCCTCTTTTTCCGGACTAATGTCTTCTAGAAGCTCTTCCATTAAATGATCATCATAATCTGCAAGAGTTTCCAGCATTGTAAATCTGGAGGTCCCTTCCTGCTCCGCCATATCTGCAGGCATATCAATGATCTGGGAGGGGCGACCTTCTTTATAGACATAGGTTCTCTCTGACGCGAGGTCCACATATCCTGTCACTGTTCCGTCCGTCACGATCGGCATTTGCCGCAAAACAAGGTCCCGATGAGAGACTTCTTCCAGCGCTTGAAATAAATCGTAAACGGATCCCCGCGCCCGATCGATCTTGTTCACAAAAAAGAAAGTGGGGATATGGTGGTCTTCAAGAGTTTTAATAAAGGGAAGCAGTGTTATATTTCTTGTTGGATCCGGCTCACATACGAGAATCGCAGCATCTACACCGGATATCATACTTCTTGTTTCCTGCAGGAACTCGATCGATCCTGGACAATCCAGAACAGAAAACTCTTCATCCATAAATGAAAAATGAGCGGAGTTGACCTCAACGCTCATTTTTCGGCTTCTCGCTTCAGCGCTATGATCCCCAACAGAGGTCCCAGCTTCAACTGTTCCTTTGCGGTCAATTTCCCCGCAGATATGTAAAATGGATTCAAGTAGCGTGGTCTTACCGCTGGAATACGGCCCGATAAGCGCAATGTTGCGGGGCCCCTTCAATTGATGAGTAGACATCAGCACACCTCCTTCGCTTTTACATTATGTTTTCGCGATGAGACGTGAAGTTCAAGTATATTTAAGTTTTTTCTTAATTACTGCGCAGTTTTCAGAGCTCGGAAGCTGAAATTTAGTTCACATTTACTATCTAAAACAAAAAAAGCGGCCGAATCATCGACCGCTTTTCTTTAGAAAATTTCTACTTATTCAGTGAGGCTCGCACAGAATTTCTGAATACGTGTACAGGCTTCTGTCAGTGCTTCTGTTGATGTCGCATAAGATGCACGGAAGTTTGGTGAGAGACCAAATGCATCACCGTGAACGACGGCAACGCCTTCTGCTTCCAGAAGTTCGCTCACAAAATCCAGATCGTTCTCAATCACTTTCCCGGAAGGTGCTTTTTTACCAATGCAGCCATCAATAGATGGATAAACGTAAAATGCTCCGTCAGGCTTTGGACAGAAGATGCCTTCAGCAGCGTTCAGCATATCAACAACCATGTCGCGGCGTTCTTCAAAGACCTTTGCCCAGTCTGCCAGAAACTCCTGTGGACCGTTCAACGCTTCTACGGATGCCCATTGACTGATGGAACATGGGTTTGATGTGCTTTGAGATTGCACTTTCGCCATGGCTTTAATCAGCTCTTGCGGACCAGCTGCGTAACCGATACGCCAACCTGTCATCGCATAGGCTTTAGACACACCGTTCATAGTGAGTGTGCGATCATAAAGTTTAGGCTCTACTTCAGCCGGTGTTGCAAATTTGAAGTCATCATAGACAAGATGCTCATACATATCGTCTGTCATGATCCAAACATGCGGATGCTTCAACAATACATCTGTCAGAACTTTCAGCTCTTCCGCTGTGTAGCCCGCACCTGATGGGTTGGATGGGGAATTGAAGATCAACCATTTTGTTTTAGGTGTGATCGCCGCTTCCAGATCTTCGGCTTTCATTTTAAAGCCGTTCTCAGCAGTTGTTGGAACGAATACAGGCTCACCGCCAGCCAAAAGCACCATGTCCGGATAAGACACCCAGTAAGGTGTTGGGATCAGAACTTCGTCACCTGGGTTTACGGAGGCAACAAGTGCATTATAAATCACCTGCTTACCACCACCGGATACGGATACCTGCGAAGGTTCATAATCCAGATTATTGTCACGCTTGAATTTGGCGCAGATCGCTTTTTTCAGCTCAGGAATACCGTCCACTGCCGTGTACTTGGTTTTGCCCTCATCAATCGCCGTCTTCGCGGCTGCCTTAATGTTATCTGGAGTATCAAAATCAGGCTCACCTGCACCAAGACCAATAACGTCTCGGCCAGCTGCCCGCAACTCGGCTGCTTTTGTAGTCACAGCAATGGTCGGTGAAGGCTTAATTCGGCCCAAACTTTCCGCGATGATAGACATAACCATTTCTTCCATATTTGAATGAATTTCCGGGCCCATTTTGCCCGTGGGTCAAGCTACGCCTGTCTGACCTCTGTTTCAATAAAAACAGTCAAAAACAGGTGTTCTGAAGCGAAAAAGTTGGTCTTTAGTCACACAGACCCGTAAATCAGTCTGGTGTCGACATAAAACGGCCCGGATTTATCTGGGCTTCCTCAAACAACCATTCACGAAAAACCTGAATATTTGGATCATTTATCCGCTCTGGCGGGAAGATGATGTAATAGGCGTGATGCCCCTTCAATTCCATATCAAACAACTTCACCAACCTGCCTGCAGCCAAATCCTGCTCGGCAAGCGTGCTTCGGCCGAGCGCAACGCCCTGCCCCTCCATTGCCGCCATCAGCAACATGGAACTATCATTAAAGGTAAGCCCCTTCTTGGAATCGACGCCGCTTACATTCGCAGCCGCCAACCACATTTCCCAATCAACCCGCATATCATCATGAAGCAAAGTGTGGTGGACCAGGTCCTCAGGCTTTTCAAGCGGTCGCGCGCCCTTCAACAACGCAGGGCTACATACAGGAAACAAACTGTCTTCATTTAGAAGCAGTTCTGAATGCAAGTCAGGATAGTTTCCGTGACCATAGCGAATAACCAGATCCACATCCTCTCTGGCAAAATCCGTTAAATGATCTGATGCTGACAGACGAACATCCATATCCGGGTATTTTTCCCGAAACCGGCTGAGACGGGGTAACAACCAGCGTGCCGCAAATGAAGGCAAGGTCGAGACAGTTAGCGCGCCTCCCGCTTCACGATTAAGAATGCGCTCGGTCCCATCGGAAAGCGTCTCCAAACCATCTCTGACCGACTTTAGATATGTTTGCCCAACGTCCGTTAAAATAACTGATCTGTTTAGCCTTCTGAACAACTGAATTCCTAGCCATTCCTCCAACCCCTTGATCTGATGGCTCACCGCAGCCGGTGTCACATAAAGTTCTTCCGCAGCTTTTGAAAAACTCAAATGCCGAGCGGCGGCTTCAAACGCACGTAATGAATTAAGAGGAGGTAACTTCATGTTAATATTTCAGATTAGTTTTCCTAAACCATCATATTAGTTTTTATCGTTTGTAATCAACTTATTTTTCCATCATCTTCCTATCATCGAAAACGAGACTGTTTTATCCCCTCAAACAAACAGTTTTTTAGGAAAGGAGTTTTCAGATGGCTTACAAAACTTTGCATACAGGACATCACGGCATTTCCAACACAACTGTGCCTATGACGAAACGTGGCATCGTGAACACGCTTCTGAATACACTTCTTGTTTGGCAAGAGCGTTCAAACATGCGCCGTCACTTGGCAAACTTGGATGAGCGTAACTTAAACGATATTGGCATAACTTATGCCGAAATGTCTGCGGAAGCCTCCAAACCTTTTTGGCAAGCTTAAAAATCAGTTTCCCAAGCCATCTGAAGTTTTTATTGAGACCTTCCTGTCCCATAGGTTTACTTCAGATGGCACCCAAGAAGCCCGGCCCTCCTTCCCAAGGTTCCGGGCTTTATTTATTTTGGGGACACCCCATATGATCTGCTTGGCAAGGCCCTCAAAAAAACGTATAAGCAGCTATGACAAAAGAGAACAAAAACGCAACATCTGAGGAATTCATTCCTCATCGTCCTGTTCGCCCCGAAAAGACAGAGGGCGGCATCCCTTTTGAAGTTGTCTCAGAATTTGAACCCGCAGGAGATCAACCAGAAGCCATCAAGCAATTGGTGGATGGGATGATTGAAGGGGAAAAAGACCAGGTTCTCTTAGGCGTCACGGGTTCTGGTAAAACCTTCACCATGGCCAAAGTGATTGAAAAGCTCCAACGCCCTGCACTTATTCTGGCTCACAACAAAACACTCGCGGCCCAGCTTTATGGAGAAATGAAGAGTTTCTTCCCCAATAACGCCGTGGAGTATTTTGTTTCCTACTACGATTACTATCAGCCAGAAGCCTATGTGCCACGCACTGATACTTATATTGAAAAAGACGCGTCGATTAACGAGCAAATCGATCGACTGCGCCACTCTGCGACCCGCGCCCTGCTTGAACGGGATGACGTGATCATCGTCGCCTCCGTTTCCTGTATCTATGGTATTGGATCCGTTGAGACCTATAGCGAGATGACCCTTACCTTCAAAAAAGGGGATCGCATTGACAGGCAGACACTCCTCAAACAGCTCGTCGAAATTCAGTATCGCCGAAATGACGCCAGCTTCACCCGCGGCACCTTCCGGGTGCGCGGCGACACTGTTGAAATTTTCCCGGCTCACTATGAAGACCGAGCGTGGCGCTTGTCTCTTTTCGGCGACGAGTTGGAAGACATAACCGAATTTGATCCCCTAACCGGAGAGAAGAGCGGAAAACTCAATGAGATTCGTGTCTACGCCAACAGTCACTATGTCACACCGAAGCCCACCCTTCGCCAAGCACAGATTAAAATCAAGGAAGAGCTGAAAGATCGACTGGCTGAGTTTGAAACCCAGAATAAACTTCTTGAAGCACAGAGGCTGGAGCAGCGCACCACATTTGATCTGGAAATGATGGAAGCGACAGGAAGTTGCGCGGGTATTGAAAATTACTCCCGTTATTTGTCCGGTCGTAATCCTGGCGATCCACCGCCAACTTTGTTTGAATATCTGCCCGACAATGCGGTCATCATGGTGGATGAAAGTCACGTAACGGTCAGTCAACTTGGCGCCATGTATAAAGGGGACGCAAGCCGGAAATCAACGCTGTCAGATTTCGGCTTCCGTCTGCCGTCATGTCGTGACAACCGCCCCCTCAAATTTGAAGAGTGGGACGCCATGCGCCCGCAAAGCATCTTTGTATCCGCAACCCCTGGGCAGTGGGAATTGGAACATACCGGTGGCGTTTTCGCAGAACAGGTTATTCGCCCAACTGGTCTTGTGGACCCTCCTTGCCTTATTCGTCCGGTTGAAAGTCAGGTTGATGACCTGATGGCAGAGTGCCGCGAATGTGCCGAAAAAGGGCAGCGGGTTCTGGTCACCACGCTTACCAAGAAAATGGCGGAAGACCTTACAGAATACTTCCATGAAAATGGGATCAAGGTTCGATATCTGCATTCTGACATTGATACGTTGGAGCGGATCGAAATCATTCGCGACCTGCGTCTTGGCACCTTTGATGTGCTTGTTGGCATTAACTTACTTCGGGAAGGTTTGGATATTCCGGAATGTGCCCTTGTTGCCATTCTGGATGCGGATAAAGAAGGATTTTTGAGATCTGAAACATCCCTAATCCAGACCATTGGCCGCGCCGCCCGAAACGCGGAAGGCCGGGTTATTCTCTATGCGGATAAAATCACCGGCAGCATGGACCGCGCCCTTAAAGAAACGCAGCGCCGCCGCGACAAACAGGAAGCCTATAATAAAGAGCATGGGATCACCCCGGCATCTGTTCGCAAAAACATCGACGACATCATGGAAAGCGTTTACGAGCAGGATCATGTTACTGTCGACACGGGCGTTGAAGGCGCGAAAACTATGGTTGGCAACAACCTCGCCTCTCATATCGAAGCGCTTGAAAAACAGATGAAGGAAGCTGCTGCAGATCTTGAATTTGAAGAAGCCGCCCGCCTTCGCGATGAAATTCAAAAACTACAAAACAAAGAGCTTGGCATTGGAAACGCCGGCAAAGGTCAACCCCTTGGTCGTTCGAAAGCCGGTCGCGCCGGAAGCGGTAAAGCCCTCAGCAGCCGAGGCACCCGATAAAAAACACATTTTGTTTTCATAAATGTTTTCGCGCTATTGTGGTGCGAAACATTTGAACGGGGACATCATGCGACAAAAATTTGGACTTTGGCTTCCGGTATTTCTGATCACGATTTTCTTTATGCTGTCGGCGCAAGTCGCCCTCGCGAAGGAACCTGATGCTTGCCCGGATTTGGCCTATGGCAAGGGCCGCCTTTTTGAGGTTCGCAAAGACAACCTCCCCGCCTCTTATATATTTGGCACCATGCATACCAATGACCCGAGAGTTCTGCAGATGCCCGGTATTATTATGCAGGCTTTTCAGGTAAGCCGCGTCATTTCAGTAGAGGTTTCCATCCGCGACAAAAAAATGCGCGAAGCAATGTCTTTAATGTTTTTACCTCATGGCGACCAATTACAAAACATTATCGGAAAGCCAAAATTTGATCGCTTGGCTGTCATGGCCAGAGATTACGATATCCCGAAACAGAATTTGGACCGCATGAAGCCCTGGGCAGCGGCAACCATTTTTTCTCAGCCCCCTGAACGAGTTAGAGCCAATATCGTTCTTGATCAGGAAATAGAAAAAATGGGCTTCAACAGAGGCAAGAAAATTGTCCCGCTGGAGACGATGTTGGAGCAAATGGGCCTTTTCAATAGCCTAAGCCCTGAACAGCAAATTGAGTTTCTGGATAGCGCCATCAATAACTATTCCGGCCTGCAAGGGGAAATCAGTCGCATTACCGATATGTATCTGAAAGGTGATACCGGGCCTCTTCTTTGTCACATTCGCACGACCATGACTGAATATAGTGCTGACCTCAGATCTTTCACCCTCGACCTTCTGATAACGGCGCGTAATCATGTGATGAAAGACCGTATGCAACCCCTGTTTAAAGAGGGGGCTTTTATCGCAATTGGCGCAGCACACCTGCCGGGGCAAGAGGGCGTATTGAACCTGCTTCACCAAGAAGGCTATCGTGTTAAGAGGCTTTTTTGACCCATATGCCTCAAAAAACGGGCAAAATATGTGAAAAAAAATGGATTAGCCCTTTTACAACATTTACCCCATGTCTATATACACACAGATCTGTATTCGAGCTTGAGGACACAATTGTCAGTATGATGAACGGACAAGGTATATATACGGCATGATGTATCTACAAGTTGCCGCCGGCTTGGTCATCTTGCTGGTCTGTGGCGAATTACTGGTCAGGGGATCCGTGGCCCTTGCTGAACGATTTAATATTTCCAAACTTGTCATTGGCTTTACTATTGTTGCCTTTGGCACATCTGCACCCGAACTTGTCGTGTGTATTCAGGCTGCGCTTGATGGCGCCTCTGGAATTTCAATTGGTAACGTGGTTGGCAGCAACATCGCCAATATCCTTCTGGTTCTCGGCGCTCCTGCCCTCATTTATCCCCTTACATATGACGAGCGTTCCGCGTTTCGTGACAGCCTGATTGTTGCGGGAGGTGCAGCTCTGTTCACAGCCTTCGCCTGGCTTGGGGTCATCGCGTTTTGGCAGGGATTTATTCTGACTGCAACATTGGCACTTGTCATTTATGCCGCCTATCGCCGGGCAAGAACAGAAGGTGATGACGCGGCCGATGAAGCCCTTGAAGAGTATGAAGAGAACATGCCGAAAACAGTATGGGTAAGTACTCTCTTTATTATTATAGGCCTGCTGGGCCTTACGGCTGGTGCCCGCCTTCTGGTCCATGGCGCTGTCGATATCGCGACGGAAGCGGGTGTCCCGGAAGAAATTATCGGCCTTACACTTGTGGCACTGGGCACGTCGCTTCCAGAACTTGCAACTTCCCTTATTGCAGCGTTTCGCCATCATGGGGATGTGGCGATTGGTAACGTCCTTGGATCAAACCTGTTCAACATCACCGGCATCATTGGCATTACCGCGATGATCCAGCCCATGGAAGCACCAGCCCAAATACTCAACTTTGATCTGATGATCATGCTGGCGGCCTCTGTTTTGCTGATTTTTCTTTTCTATGTCAAACAACCTATTGGACGTGTGATGGGCGCGCTGTTCCTGGCAGCCTATGTTGGGTATATTGCCTCTCAGTTCTTGGGGATGTCAGGTGTTCACTCAATGGCGATGCTGGCCAGTTGATCCCGTAATTTCTTTCCGGAGATTTTTGAAATGTCTGGTGATACTAAAAACGCACTCATTACAGGAGCGGGAAAACGTATAGGCCGTGCTATTGCCCTGCGGCTCGCCAAAGACGGTTGGAATATTGCCATCCATTACCGCAACTCGCAAAACGAGGCTGATGCTCTTCGCAGCGAAGTTGAAGCCTTAGGATCAAAGGCCGTTGCTATTCAGGCCGATCTGGAAGATGCCTCTCAAACCCGACGGTTATTTGAGCAAGCCGTAACGCAGTTCAAAACCGTTCACTGCCTCATAAATAATGCGTCTCTTTTCGAACCTGACGCGATCAGCAACGTTACCGATGATAGCTTCCATCAGCATATTAATGCCAACCTTTACGCGCCCTTGATATTGACACGTGAAATGGCAAAGCAGCGGAATAAACAACCCGAGCTAAAAGGAAATATCGTCAATATAGTCGATCAGCGGGTCCTTAACCTGAGGCCCGATTTTGTTTCCTATACTCTAAGTAAATCTGCGCTTTGGACACTCACACAAACATCAGCCATGGATCTTGCGCCGCATATCCGTGTAAATGCCATTGGGCCGGGACCAACCCTCCCCAACAGTCGGCAAAGTCAGGAATTATTTGAAAAACAGCTGCAAGGGATTCCCCTTCAAAAAGGACCGTGCCCGGATGAAATTGCCGAAGGTGTCCTTTTTCTGATAAACAGCAATTCTATTACCGGTGAATTTATTGCGATGGATGGCGGACAACATCTTCCCACATCCACCGCAGTTGAGGAATTTTAAGATGACGACATCAGATATGACAAATGTAACCCCGCTTCCAGGAGCAGAAGAAGCTGTTGCTACGCATCTGATATTCATTACCGATCTCGTTATCGACATGTCCATCGGGGTCTATGATCATGAAAAGACCATTACCCAACCTGTCCGCTTTAATATTGAAGTGACGGCGAGAGACAATATTGGGCCGCTTGATGATAATTACGAAAATGTTCTTTGCTACGAAGCCATTGCAAATGCAATCAAATCACTCGCAATACAAGAACATATCAATCTTGTTGAAACCCTTGCGGAGAAAGTTGCCGATATTTGCCTGAAAGCTGATCAAGCAGTTCAGGCAATTGTGAAAGTTGAAAAACTTGCCGCCATCAAGGAAGCCGCCAGTGTTGGTGTACAAATAACGAGAACAAAAGGATAACGTCTGGAGTTTTCTCTTATTTATTAACTTTTTGCGACTCAGGCGCCTAGTTGTACACAGAACCCTAAAGCAACAAAAAAAAGTGCCTTATTTATAAAAAAAAGTCGCATTTTTTGTAAGAGCCCCTGTTGACATTTAGTTTTATCAATAAAATCAACATGTTGCTAAATTGCACATTTTTTGGGCAGTTAGTAGAAAGTCTAGGTTTTGCCCCACATCGGGCCATTACTCAACTACTTACACACAAAGTTATCCACAGGTTCGGTGGATATTGTCAAATTTCTGTAAAACTTCAAAATGGAGCTTGAACAGGATCTCTAATGTTGCTTACTTCTAAAGAGGTTAGGCTTGATTGTTGAAAATAATTCTTCATGATCACCTGCAAGTAACCCCTGTGAATCGATAGTCTCATGACAGAATCAACACAAGAAAAACAAGAATCACCGTTCCAACGCGGGGCTGGTGTCATTACAAAATTTCTGAAGACACTTCCGCCTGCCCCGGGAGTATATCGGATGATCGATGAGAACGAGCAGATTCTCTATGTGGGTAAAGCCAAGAACCTCCGCAACAGGGTCAGCAGTTACACAAAGCCAACTGGCCAGTCGACGCGCATCATGCGGATGGTGTCCCTCACCCACGCCATGGAGTTTGTCAGAACCCACACAGAAGTAGAGGCTCTTCTTCTTGAAGCCAACCTCATCAAGAAACTGAAACCGCGATACAATATCATCCTAAGGGACGATAAATCATTTCCTTACATCTTGATCACCAGTGACCATAAATGGCCTCAGATAACGAAACATCGTGGGAAACGGAACAAAAAGGGTGAATATTTTGGTCCATTTGCTTCTGCGGGGGCCGTCAATGAAACACTCGCCACCTTCCAGCGCCTCTTCCCCTTGCGCTCCTGCAGTGATTCTGATTTCGAAACACGCACCCGCCCTTGCCTTCAATATCAGATCAAACGGTGCTCTGCCCCTTGTGTGGATCGGATTACAGAAGATGATTATCAGGCGGTTGTGCAGGAAGCTCGTGATTTTCTGTCTGGAAAAAGCCATGTCATTCAACAGGCACTTGCGGACAAAATGCACAAAGCCAGTGATGAACTGGATTTTGAACAGGCTGCCATTTATCGCGATCGCCTTAAAGCTATGGCACATATCCAATCCAAACAGACCATTAACCTGACAGATACGGTTGAAGTGGATGTGATCGCCGCTCACCAGGAAGGTGGTCAGACATGTGTGCAGGTCTTTTTTATCCGCTCTGGCCAGAATTTGGGGAACAGGGCCCACTATCCGTCGCATAACAAGGACATGTCTCCGGATGAGGTGCTTTCCGCCTTCATTGGTCAGTTCTATGACAGCCGTCCCGCGCCAAAGCAGATTTGGGTCAGCCATATTCCTGAAGAAAGCGACTTGCTGTCAGAAGCCCTTTCGATTTCAGCCGGTCACAAAGTTCAGCTGATGAAGCCTCAGCGTGGTGACAAGAAAGAAATGCTGGATCACGCCATCATGAATGCCAAAGGCGCCCTGCAACGGAAGATGGCAGAAAACGCCTCACAGCTCAGACAGCTTAAAGCTGTTGGAGAGCTGTTTGAAATGGAGAAAATGCCGGAGCGCATTGAGGTCTACGATAATAGTCATATCTCAGGTACCCATCAGGTCGGCGCAATGATTGTTGCCACCAAAGAAGGGTTCGAGAAAAAAGGATATCGAAAATTCAACATCAAGGACAAAGACCTGGCCCCAGGGGATGACTATGGGATGATGCGTGAAGTTCTCACTCGACGTTTCAGCCGCCTTAAAAAAGAAGATCCCAATAAAATCGGTGAAGGATCCGGCTCGCGCGAACTATGGCCCGACCTTGTTCTCATTGACGGCGGTGCAGGGCAACTCTCCGCCGCGGTAGAAACCTTTCAGAAACTAGAGATTGATGATGTTACTCTGGTTGGGATTGCGAAAGGCCCTGACCGTAATGCGGGACGGGAGCGGTTCTTCCTGCCGGGCAAACCTGCCTTTTCCATGCCGGAGAAAGACCCAACGCTTTATTTCCTGCAGCGTCTTCGGGATGAAGTTCACCATTTCGCCATCACATCTCACAGAGCCCGAAGATCTCAAGCTATCGGCAAGTCGCCATTGGACGATATTGAGGGTATTGGCGGAAAAAGAAAGAAGGCCCTGCTCAACAGATTTGGCTCCGCCAAAGGGGTCGCCGGGGCGGCTCTTGCTGATCTGGAACAGGTGGAGGGGATCTCTGAACGTCTGGCCCGTGTGATCTTTGACCATTTTCATGAGGAAAGATGATATGAGCGCTTCCTCTTGTCGGGGTGTCTGAATATACTCACCGCAATAAATGCGTCTGAGCCACAGGATACCCGGCATGTTATTTCGTTTGCCAAATTTGCTTACCCTTTCGCGGATTGCTGTTATTCCGCTTTTACTTGCCTCTTTCTACTTGCCGGGGGACGCATCAAGCTGGGTGCCGCTTGGCCTGTTTATCGCCGCGGGTATAACCGACTTCTTTGATGGATATCTTGCCAGACGCAACAAACAAACATCTAACCTCGGTCGTTTTCTAGACCCGGTCGCAGACAAGCTTCTCGTTTCAGCTGCTATTTTGTTTTTGGTGGGCGTTGATCGTATTCAAGGTTGGTCCCTTATCCCTGCTGTTATCATCCTTTGCAGGGAGATCATGGTATCGGGCTTAAGAGAATATCTCGCTGAACTCCGTGTTGGAATGCCGGTGAGCCGCCTTGCCAAATGGAAAACGGCGGCGCAGATTTTTTCACTGTGCTTTTTGCTGGGAGGCCCGGCGGTTCAGGAGAGCTTCGATGCCATGCTAGTTGGTCATGTTTTGCTCTGGCTTGCAGGCATTCTGACCATGTGGACGGGGTACGACTATTTGCGATTGGGTCTGCAACATATGATGAAAGAGGACGGCTAGAATTATGAAGATCGTTGGTATTTCCGGGTGGAGTGGAAATGGCAAAACAACTTTACTTGTTCAGGTAATACCGGCGCTCATCGCGCGCGGATATACGGTCTCATCAGTTAAGCACGCCCATCACAATTTCGATGTGGACACTCCTGGGAAAGACAGTTATCGGCACCGAGAAGCTGGTGCCAAAGAGGTTATGGTTGCCTCAGCTGCCCGCTGGGCGCTTATGCACGAAAACAGAGAAGAAGATGAGCCAGGTATATATGATCTCATCAAGCATATGACACCTGTTGATATTCTGCTCGTTGAAGGTTTCAAACGTGAAGATTTCCCCAAAATTGAAGTTTGGCGAGATGAAGGGAGAGGTGAGCCGCTACACCGGAATGACAAAACAGTGGTAGCAGTTGCCACTAACGATAAAAACCTTCAAACAAGTCTTCCTGTTCTGGATTTAGAAGATGCGGAATCAATTGCCGACTTTATTGTGGAGATTTTCCTGAAAGAGGATGTCACCAGATGACGCGTTTCCCGAATGATTGTTTTTCCGCCCCAGATGAGATGATTACGGTCGAAGAAGCCCGGTCACTTATCCAAATCTCGATAAAAACAATCGTTGATGAAGAGACTATTTTGCTCCCCAACGCGTGTGGTCGGATTCTATCTTCTGATATCCAATCGCCCGTCACGTTACCCCCAAAAGATAATTCAGCGGTAGATGGGTATGCTTTCAATTTCTCTGATTATGAAAACGCCCCCGCTGCATCACTGAAAGTAATGGGCCGCAGTGCCGCGGGCGTCCCCTTCGATGGCGATTATGAAAAAGAAAGTTGCGTCAAAATCTTCACCGGCGCCCTGTTACCTGAGGGTTATGACAGTGTCGCCATGATCGAAGATGTGATCGAAACAGCACAAGGAGTTGTTTTGCCAAGCGGTTTGGCGCTGGGTTGCAACAGGCGACGTGCTGGTGAGGATGTTAAAACCGGGGACATGGTTCTGAAAGCTGGAACCCGTATCCGCCCTCAGGAAATTGCAAGGTTGGCGTCCCTTGGTTTCAATGAAATCCCGGTTTTTGCCAAGTTAAAAGTCGGCCTGTTCTCTAACGGGGATGAATTGAATGATCCTGGAGAAGATCTTCCCTTCGGTGGAATCTATGACAGCAACAGATATCTTCTGAAGGCTCTGTTTGAAAAATTTGGATGCGAAATCGTCGACTATGGAATCGTAAAGGATCAACTTCCTCTCATTCGTGGCGCCCTTCGAAAAGCGTCTGAAGAATGCGACATGGTCATTTCTTCCGCAGGTGTTTCCATGGGAGATGAAGACCATGTTAAACAGGCTGTTGAAGAATTGGGCACGCTTGATTTTTGGCGTGTGGCAATCAAGCCCGGTCGGCCTATAGCTCTTGGCACAATCAATAATACAGTTTTCTTGGGTCTGCCCGGCAACCCCGTTGCTGCCATGGTTTGCGCCATGCAGTTTGGAACAGCTATCGCAGCCCATCTATCGGGACATAAGAGTTTTAATGGTCTTACACCGCTTCTCGTACCTGCAGCTTTTTCAATGAAGAAAAAACCCGGTCGCCGTGAATGGCTCCGCGGTAAATATACCTTGGATAAACAAACAGGTCCAAGGGTGGAGAAATATTATTCTACAGGATCAGGGCTCATTTCATCGCTTTCTTGGTCTAATGGTCTTATTGAAATCTGCGAAGATGTTACCGAAATTAAAGAAGGTGATTTGATACGCTTTCTACCTTACGGAGGTCTGTTTGAATGAAAATTCTATATTTTGCGTGGCTTAGATCTTCGCTTGGCAAATCAGAAGAAACAATCACACTTCCCGAAGAAGTGACCCACTTAAACGATCTGGTTGATTGGCTAAAAAAACGCGGACCGGAGTTTGAAAAAGCGTTTTCCGATATGAGCACTGTGAGAATAGCGCTCAACCAGGAATATGTTACAGACAATCCTGTCTTAAATGGTGATGAAGAAATTGCCTTCTTCCCTCCAGTAACAGGAGGTTAGCCTATGATTATTGTTCAGGAGGCGCCCTTTGATACAGGGGAGCAAATCCGGAATATATCCGAAGGAAAAACAGACATCGGCGCGATTGTCAGTTTCACAGGTCTGGTGCGTGATTTTAACGAAGGCAAAGGTGTCGGTGCACTGACACTAGAACATTACCCAGGTATGACAGAAAAGCAGCTTGAGAAAATTGAAGCGGAAGCGCGCTCCCGTTGGGAATTAAACGACTGCCTTGTCATCCATCGTTATGGTCGGATGGAAGTAAGTGAGCCGATCGTCCTTGTCATCACAACATCCGCGCATCGCAAAGATGCGTTTGCAGCCGCAGAATTTTTAATGGACTGGCTGAAAACACAAGCACCCTTCTGGAAACTTGAAGAAGGTGACGATGGAAATTCATCCTGGGTGGAAGAGCGGCAAAGCGATGTGGATGCCGCTCAAAAGTGGGATCAGGCAGATTAATTCCTTGCCTGACGTTTCATAATCCATTCTGCCGCTTGACGATTTGCTTCGGCAATCTGAGCCTGCGTCATGTTTTTCGTCAAAATAGCATTCATGCCACGTGCGCTAGCCTTCCCGCGCGCCGCCGAAATAAGAGACCACTTCAGAGCTGAAATCTCAGTATTCGCCTGTGCGATCTCCGCTTTTGCCGCCGCATTATCCAAAGGCACAGAGTTTGCAGTAGAGATAATCTCTTTGACCACCTTTGCATCCATACCTCTTGAAATAACCGGCATACGCGTCTTTGGAGCTTCAACTGCTTTTGCAACAGTCTTAGGCTCAGCCACCGGTTTAGGGGTAGAAGCTGCAGGTTGGAGCTGCTGCGAGGTCGCTGATGGTTGCGCAACAGTTTTAGGCGGCGTCGCTGGTTGAGGTACTGGTTGGGCCGCAGGCGCAACAGATGCTACCGGTTTTGTTACGGCAGTCGTGGCCGCTGGCGCTGTGGTTTCAACAGGTGTCGCTGTCACTGGGGCAAGAGATGTCGACGCAATGGACGGACCTCCGCTAGCTTGCTGTTTACTTTTCAGTTGCTGCAGACGCAGCTTTGCCGCCGCCAATTTAAGCTGACGCTCCCGCTCTGCCTGTTCATTTGCAAGGCGCTCTTTCTCAGCGCGCGCGGCGTCATCGGCAACCCGTTGCTGTTTTGCCTGCTCCGCCGCACGTTGAGCGGCCAAAATCGCGGCTTGCCTACTTTGTTCTTTCACACGTTCTTCGCGTTTCGCGGCAGCATCACGCTGTGCAAGGAGCGCGCGTTGTTGATTAGCCCGGGCTTTTGCAGCTTGCTCCTCTGCTTTTTTACGTGCCTCTATCTGCTGTTCCCGTTGCGCCAGAATCTGCTTATACCGGACATCATCAAGGCCAATATTGGTTCGATACCATTTACCGAGAAGTTCAATTGCACGCTTGTTGCCTTCTTCAAGTTGAACTGAAGTCATAAGCGGTTTGATGCGACTGAGTGCCTGTTCTGCTGCCACGACATTCTGGGAGGCCGCAAGCCGGAACCAGGCAAAGGCTTCCGGCAGATCTTTCTTTACGCCAGGCACACCTTTTTCAAAAATAACACCAAGATTATATTGTGCATCCAGATGGCCTTCCGCACCTTCTTTGGACCAAAGAGAAACAGCCGTTCCGAAATCTTCTTGCTGGTATGCGGCAAGCCCTTTTTCAAAACTTGCATGGGCGGTATTCCCCATAAGTACCAGTGCCCCTAACATCAACCCGAAACGCTTCATCTTGCCTGCCAATTCCCAGAATTCTTCTCAAAGGTGCCTTTGAACACCAATCCGCCCAATTCATTCATCAATAGCGATTTTAACGGCCTTTATAAAGAAAAAATAAGGCAGAAATGCAGACAGCCGCCTAAAAAGGCGGCTGTTCAACAAACCCTGTTCCAGCAGTGCTTAAGCAGCGGCTCTGCGATGAACAATATTCTCATAGTCAGCAATCAAAGTCTGACACACCGCCCCTGGAGTAAATGTGTAATCATCAATGCACTGTACAGGTGTTACCTCTGCGGCTGTGCCGGTCAGGAAACACTCATCGAAATCAGCCATTTCCTCTGGTTTGATTGCACGTTCCACAACTTCATACCCACGCGCTTTTGCCAGATCAATAACAGTGCGGCGCGTAATACCGTCCAGGAAGCAGTCTGGTGTTGGCGTATAAAGAGTCGTCCCTTTTGCGAAGAAGATATTCGCACCTGTTGCTTCGGCAACCAACCCACGATAATCCAGCATTACCGCATCATCATAACCTTCTCTTTCCGCAGCATGTTTGCTGAGCGTGCAGATCATATAAAGGCCAGCAGCTTTTGATTCCGTTGGAATGGTTTCAGGGGAAGGACGTTTCCACTTTGAAAGTTGCAGATGAATACCTTTCATGCGGGCTTCTGGATCGAAGTAGCTTGGCCAAACCCAGGCAGCAACCGCAAAGTTGATTTTATTCTGCTGAGCTGACACACCCATCATTTCGCTGCCGCGCCACGCAACTGGACGCAGATAACCATTTACGATCTGGTTTGCCGCAACGGTTTCAATACAGGCTTTATTGATTTCCTCAACAGTCATCCCGATATCAAATCCCAGGATTTCCGCGGAACGAACAAGGCGCTCACTATGCTCAGTCAGCTTGAAAATTTCACCATCATAGACACGCACCCCCTCAAACACGCTGCTGGCATAATGAAGGCCATGCGTCAGAACATGTACATTGGCATCTCGCCAATCAACCAGTTTTCCATTAAACCATATATAGCCGTCTCGGTCGGCGAAGGACGTGGTATCCATTTTAATACACCTTGAGTTATAATATGTCGTATTTTTGCACACAGAGTTCGTTTCTTTCGAATCGACGAGATAATTGGTAACATTATGAGAAAAATAAGTCAACATGACTGACATAAAATCTGCAACAAATCCGCTTTTCCTGCGTGAAGAGGAGCTTAGACAGTGCATAGAGCTGCTGTTTTTTGCTTACAGGGACTTCACCGCAGGCCCAGATCAGATCTTAAAAGACTACGGATTCGGGCGTGCCCACCACCGTGTTATCCATTTTGTTGGGCGAAATCCCGGGATAACCGTGTCTGAGCTTCTCGATATTCTGCGGATCACCAAACAAAGCCTGAGCCGCGTCCTTAACGCGCTCGTTGAACGTGGCTTTGTCGAGCAAAAACCGGGCGCCACAGACAGACGCCAGCGTCTTTTATACCTGACAGCCGATGGTAAAAAGCTCGAACACAAAATCAGTCGTGTGCAACAGGAACAGGTCGCGCAAGCCTTTCGGGATGCGGGCGGTGATGCGGTTGCTGGGTACCGGAAAGTTCTGGAAGGGCTGATTAACGAAGATGATCGGGACATTGCTTTAAAGCGCATTATGGGACAATAGCTTATGCTGGATAACGCGCCGCACATTTTGGTTGTTGACGATGATACGCGTCTTGCTTCCCTATTAAAGCAGTATCTGTCTGAAAATAAGTATCGAGTTTCCGTAGCTGGAAACGCAGATGATGCGCGCCAAAAGATGTCAGGGCTGTCTTTCGATCTGCTGGTTCTTGATAGAATGATGCCCGGTGAGGATGGACTTTCTCTTGCAAAAGCCATCCGAAGCGAAGGTGGCCTTAACAAGTCCGTCGCCATTCTGATGCTCACCGCCATGGCAGAAACCGATGATCGAATCGACGGACTTGAGGCCGGTGTAGATGATTATCTGACAAAACCTTTTGAACCAAGGGAACTTCTCTTGCGCATTGATGCAATATTGCGCCGCGCCCGTCAGGAAACAATGTCTCAGATCAGCTTCGGTGGATTTGAGTTTGATATTACAAAAGGGGAACTATTAAAAGACGGAGCAATCATCAATCTTACCTCAAGTGAGCAGTTACTGTTAAAAACACTTGCCTCCTCACCCGGTGTCTCCGTAACGCGAGACGAATTAAGCGTAACGAGTGGCGCGCAAGGGAGAGCGGTAGATGTGCAAATCACCCGTCTTCGCCGGAAAATTGAGGAAGACCCCAAACTCCCCAGATATCTGCAAACAGTCCGTGGCGAGGGATATGTTTTGTGGGTAGACTGAATTAACAACACGCAAGCAACGGTTATCGGATGAAAATAGCTCTTCCAATTGCGGGATCCATGAAACGCTTTATGCCACGGACGCTTTTCGCCCGCTCGCTGCTGATTGTGTTGTTGCCGACTATTTTGCTGCAGATTCTAGCCACATACATTTTCTATGAACGGCACTGGAACAATGTAGCCAGACGATTGGCCCAGGGTGTGTCTGGTGAAGTGGCTGCTGTCATTTCCTTGACGGACCGTTTCCCTGGAGAAGAGGCCAAGGCGAGTGTTACTAAAATCGCACGTGATCAGATGCGCCTTACGGTATCCTTTCTGGATGAAGCACTGGGAACTCCCCCTGAAATAGCCGCCCATGATTACGGATTTCTGGAAAGTCACCTGGCAAATGAACTAAGAAACAGTCTTCCGGGTAGAGAATTTATTGTTCGCACCGCCCCTAAACTGGAGACGGTTATCATCCGTGTGCAACTACCGGACGAGATTCTTCAGGTCATTGTCCGAGACAAACGCCTTTTCTCCAGCACGACCTATATCTTTATTATGTGGATGGTGGGCATCTCACTTGCCTTGCTTGGCATTGCCATTGTGTTTCTGAGAAACCAGATGCGGCCGATCAGGCAACTCGCCAAGGCCGCCGATGAATTCGGTAAGGGGCATGAAATTCCTGATTTTAAACCCTCTGGTGCACAGGAAATTCGGCTTGCTTCCAATGCGTTTCATGAAATGAAGCATCGTATCAAACGGCAAATCACACAACGCACAGAAATGCTGGCTGGCGTAAGTCATGACCTTCGCACCCCCCTTACTCGCATGACATTGCAGCTTGCCATGATGCCGGAGGGAGAGGCCAAATCGAACCTCACTGGTGATGTAGAAGACATGCGGCACATGGTGGAAGGCTACCTTGCCTTTGCGAAAGGTCAGGAAGCAGAAGCCGTTCAAGAGATTGATCTGGTAACAATCGTTCGGGATGTTGTTGAAAATGCCCGCAGGCAAGGGGCAAATATCGATCTTATTGTTCCGGCACAAATCGTAACCAAATTGCGCGCCAACAGCATCAAACGCGGCCTTACCAATCTGGTAGAAAACGCAAGACGCCATGCCAGCGAAATCCGGGTAACAGTTGGTCACCGAGAAAATCAAATCCTTGTTCTTATTGATGATGATGGCCCTGGCATTCCCGCAGATCAACGCGATGATGTGTTCAGACCCTTCCATCGCCTTGATAGCTCACGAAATTCAGAAACAGGGGGCAGCGGCCTAGGAATGACTATTACCCGCGACATTATAATGGGTCACGGCGGCCATATTGTTCTGGCGGATTCCCCATTTGGCGGCTTGCGGGTTGAAATAACGCTCCCTGCATAACGTCATTTCTTGAAGGGGGCGAAAGCTGCTTCAATTTTCGCGTTTACTGCCTGCTCTGTGATCGGCGATTGCGCAAATGCGGTATTAGCTGCCATCAAAACAGGGGGAACGGCAGCAAGAGCCGTTGGCGGCGTGGTAACACCTTTCGCAATTGTGAAAACCGTCATCAGTTCTTTTTGATAGGTATCCGTCAGTTTTCCGATCAATTCATCCCTTTCAGCAAACACAGAAAATGCGGCTTTGACTTTTGCCTGCGCGTCTTTTAAGGTTTTTGATTGCTCTTCGAAAAGCGACGTCAAATCTGGCGGAGAAGGCATATCATCCTGTAAATCTGAACTCATACCAGTACCTTATTCGTGATGGTCAACAAGAACGCCCCTGGGCACTGTTCTGTGAAATCAAATCACTGCTTTCGGAAAACACTTATCGAATTCTTGCGTACCGTTGTTCGAGAAAATAACCAACCGTGTCCCGGTGTCGCGGCGCGCCCAACCCAGCTCGAAAAACCGATCCAGAAGAGAGGTTCCCAAAGACCCTGCCAAATGACTTCGTCTCACACTCCAATCAAGGCAGGGCTTGCACAAAGCACGGCGCTGTTTTGTCAAGGCTTCGATATCTATTCCCAGACCGCGTACGAATGTCTCTCCGCCATCTGTCAGTGAAAGTGCGTCATCATGGACCTTAATAAACTGACGCGCCACCATGCTGTCATACATCTGCACACCCATGGTGCCCGCGAGATGATTATAGCAAACCCGGCTGTGTTTAAGGGCCGGGTCCTTTGGCCCCGTTCTTAGTCTTGTGTGCCCCTTGCTTTCTGCAAGGCCCGCAAGGCTTTCCAGAACACTGGCGACTTCATCATCCGCAAGACAGTAATAACGATGCCGTCCTTGCTTCCTTTGAGTTAGCAAGCCACCCTCTTCAAGCTTTTTGAGATGAGAGCTCGCAGTTTGAGCCGTAATACCAGCCACTCCAGCAAGTTCGGTCGCAGTCAACGCCATGCCGTTCATCATAGCACTTAACATATTTGCTCTGGTAGGTTCCCCGATAAGGGAAGCGATTAATGCGATATCAGGCCCTTCTTTCATACTTCGACATTAATCGAAACATGAAAGCAGTGCAATCACCTATACCTTCACACCTCTCAATCAAGTGGAAAGAAAACTCAAGATGATTACATGCTTTATCCGATACCAAATTGATCCAACAAAGAAAGAACAATTCATTCAGTACGCCCAAAACTGGGGGCAAGCCATCCCACGCTGCGGCGCTGATCTGATCGGTTATTACGCCCCGCATGAAGGATCCAGCACGTTGGCTTACGGTGTGTATTCGATTGAAAATCTAGCTGCCTATGAAGCATATCGAGCACGCCTGTCCCAAGATCCATTGGGTCGGGAAAATTACGAATTTGCGCAAAAGGAAAAATTCTTACTTCGTGAGGACCGAACCTTCCTGAAGCTAGCCTCTGCACCTCATGGCATCAAGGTGACGCCATGATCGCGGTTATTTTTGAAGTAGAACCCTACCCTGAACATAAGAATGCCTATCTGGACATCGCGTCACAACTCCGCAATCAATTGGAAAAAATTGAAGGATTTATCTCAGTGGAACGATTTCAAAGCCTGACGAATGCTGACAAAATCCTCTCCCTCTCCTTCTTTGAAAATGAAGAATCTGTCCAACGTTGGCGTAATCTGGAAGCACACCGTAAAGCTCAAGAAGCTGGGCGAAACGAGTTATTCAAAGCATACAGATTAAGAATTGCCTCGGTCGTTCGAGACTATGGAAAAGAGAAACGTAACGAAGCCCCCCTCGACAGTCTTGATTTCCATGACTGATGTTATCACTTTTAGTGCAGACGCTGCCCCGGCGCGACATCATGATCAGGTGAGATCAATGAAATCGCACCGTCAGCATCACTAAACCCAAGCACCAAAACCTCAGACATCAAAGGGCCTATTTGCCGCGGCGGAAAATTAACGACCGCGGCAATCATTTTACCAACCAGTTCTTCGGGAGTGTAATGAACCGTAATTTGCGCAGAGCTCTTCTTCTCCCCAATTTCAGGGCCGAAATCGATCCACAATTTATAAGCAGGTTTGCGCGCTTCTTTAAAAACCTCGGCTTTAACAATCCGCCCGGTCCGAATATCAACTTTCATGAAGTCATCAAAGGTGATTTCCTCTGACATATCTTTCCCCATCTATCCACCAGAGAATTTCTTGGCGGTTTCTTCTATTTTTGCCATTGAAGCCGTCACCGACTGGCTCAGTTTTTCATAAGACAGATTTGTTGTTTCCGTCATCTTATTCGCCGTCTCAGAGAAATGGCTAACGATTTCCTCGATATTCTGCAAATTCACAATAGGTGGTGCGAAACCGGCAATCGAAGCATTTTGCTTTATCGAAGCCTGCAACCCTTCCAGACTTTTCGCAAACACGTCCTGCTGGCTTGCAATGATATGCTGCAAAGCTGCCGCAGCCTCCTGCGACACCTCACCCATCACTTGCACATTCTGCATCTGACCTGCTTCGGCAGCAGACATATCTGGAATAAGAACCTTGCCGGCCAAATGTGGAGGCTTGGATCCTCCGGCTTGCTCTTCTGACATTAAACTTTCCTTTCAGTGGAATTGCACTGAAAGAAATGACGCCGGTTATCCAAAAAAGGTGATTTACCCTAATTCCTTAGAGCGCACAATTGCTGCTGCCACAGTTTTCTCCATCAGGGGAGCCAGCCCATCTTCCGCCATCAACACCTGAAGACCCGCAGCTGTCGTCCCGCCTGGGCTTGTTACATTTTCACGCAGCTTCGAGACATCCTCTGTTGAATGAATGGCCAATTGCCCTGCCCCTGCGACAGTTGTTTTGGCTAGCAACGTGGAAAGCTCCTCACTTAGCCCTGCCGCAACACCTGCTTTAATCATGCTTTCGATCATGTAAAATACATACGCAGGTCCGGAGCCAGAGAGGCCGGTCACCCGATCAATGTCATCTTCGTCTTCCACCCACGCGGTCTCACCGATTGCTTCCATCAAAATATCACAGAGCTTTTTATGCTCTTCAGTGACATGTTCATTTCCGCAAGAAACCATCATGCCCTGACGAATAGCTGCAGGTGTATTTGGCATGGTTCGGATAATTGCGGCATCTTGCCCAAGCTGTTCCTGGAATTTCTGGATTTTTGTTCCAGCTGCAATGGAAATAATCAGTGCCCCTTCACGTGCAAATTCCTTGTAGCTTTCCATCACATCACCAATCACTTGCGGCTTTACCGCAAAGATAATGACGTCCGGCACATATCCTTCTTCAATCAATAAAGGAGATGAAAAACTCCGGCAGCCCAATTTCTGGGCTTTCTCCAGATTATCCGGGGAAGGGTCTACAACAACAATATTGTTTGGTTTGATATTTTGCTCAATCCAGCCACCAAGCATGGCGCCGCCCATATTGCCGCAACCAACCAATAAAACAGACATACTCATTTTCAGGCTTCACCCATCGTTTCTAGCATCGCAGCATCCAACGCTTCTTCTGGGGTTTTACCGCCCCATAAGCAGAACTGAACCGCCGGATAGAATTTTTCTAGTTCTTTCATTCCACATTCTACAAGTGAAATGATCTGCTCCTTTTCCACATCCCCTCTTTTGTTAAGTAAAAGAGCATGTCTAAAAAGAAGCATTCCTTCTTCACGCCAGGCATCAAAGTGACCAACAAACAGCCTCTCGTTCATGCGCGCGAGAAGTTCGTATATGACATCAAATCTTTTCTCCGGGACTTTTACATCGTAAGCACATGAAAAATGCACCGCACGAATATCCGGTCTCCAAGAAAACCATAAGTGATATTGACACCAGCTTCCTTCAACGCCAACCGTCAGCTCATCAAGGCCTTGCCGCTCAAAGCTCCAGTCATTTGCATCGATAATATTCTCCACAATATCCAGTGGATTGGAGGCTTCCATTTCATCGAGAGAAATCTGCGTGGTCGTCATGGCCGGTCTCCTTTTAGGAGGGCTTCGCCAGCCAACTAGAGAGCCGCGAACGCCCTATACTCAGTCCACATATGGTGTGAGACACCCCTCTCACCCAATATATGTAGCGTAGCCAGCAAAAACAACGCGCGCAACAATAATCCACTCAGGCACGTAAGTTTCTTGTGGATAATTCGCTCATCTTTACGAAAAAATGAAGGTGGAATGACGACCCAGTTATAATCTATCGATTATTCGGCTTTTTTTGTCGTTGCGGCTTTTTTACGAGGTGCGGCTTTTGGTTTTTGAGCAGCTTCCAGCGCAGCGATTTTCACTTCTTGCGCTTCTACTGTATCTACCAATTTTACGACCATGGCTCTTAAAGCGTCATATTCCTCACGCGGAACCAAGTCCATATCGAAAACCATCTTTTCGATTTTCTGACGCACCAGATTATCCCACTCTCCTTTCACACCTTGGGCCGTACCAAGAGCGCCAGAGGCCAAACGGGCGAGATCATCAAAAACTTTTGAATTGGTTTGCATCAGAAATTCCTTTCCAGTCTTCCTGCAATATGGCGCGCGAACAATATGAATGCAACCGCTTTCCCGACTTTTGAAACGCCATTTATTGAATTGTTCCGCTTGCGCAAATTCGCTCAAATCTTATATAGATTGCCTATGGAAACAATTACCCAATTTGCCGCACTGGCCTATCCCGAAATTGATCCGATCCTGTTCAGCATCGGACCATTTGCTATTCGCTGGTATGCGCTCGCCTACATTGCTGGGTTGATTATTGGCTGGCGCCTCATGATCCATTTCGCCAAAGCGCCGGGAAGTGCCATCACGCCAGAACAGGTTGATGACTTTCTGGTATGGGCAACATTAGGGGTCGTGCTTGGTGGTCGGCTTGGGTATGTGATTTTCTACAAGCCTTCATTCTACCTTGCAAATCCTGGTGAGATTTTCATGGTTTGGCAAGGTGGCATGTCTTTCCACGGTGGCTTTTTGGGCGTCGTTGTCGCAGCGCTTTTATTTGCCAAACGCAGGAACCTGCCTGTTTTTTCACTCGCGGATTTATTGGCGATTGTGGCTCCAGTCGGATTGTTCTTTGGACGCGTGGCGAATTTCATCAATGGCGAGCTTTATGGCCGTGTGACTGATGTAGGCTGGGGAATGGTTTTTCCGGGCGGCGGGCCCGAACCGCGTCATCCAAGCCAGCTTTATGAAGCTATATTGGAAGGGGCGCTTTTGTTTATCGTGCAAATGGTCCTACGAAACACTGAGTTTGGGAAAAAACCAGGCGTTGCAACCGGTGTGTTCCTCATTGGCTATGCACTGGCGAGAGGCTTTGTAGAACTCTTCCGTCAACCTGATGCCCATCTGGGTTTTCTGATTGGCGGCAGCACAATGGGACAGCTGCTATCCATTCCAATGATTCTGGTTGGTGCTTATTTGATCCTGCGCCGGGAACCTAGCTGATGCCGACATTGGAAGATCTGATAACATCAGAGATCATCGCCAATGGCCCCATGCGTCTAGATACTTATATGGAGCGGGCCCTGCTCCATCCGGAATTTGGATATTATCAAAAACAAATCCCGTTTGGTTCAAAAGGGGACTTTGTCACTTCCCCTGAAATCAGTCAGATGTTTGGTGAATTGATCGGACTTTGGTGTGTGGACACATGGGCCAAACTTGGCGCGCCCTCGAAATTTGCTTTTGTAGAAATGGGACCCGGACGGGGCATTCTGATGCAAGATGCATTGCGCAGTGCCAAACTGGTCCCTGAATTTCTTGAGGCTGCTGAAATTCATCTTGTTGAAGCAAGTGATCAACTCATAAAGGTCCAACAAGAAAGGCTTAAAGATCATCCTATTCAGTGGCATTCAGCGTTTCCCGATATCCCAGACGGGATGCCGGTTATTTGCATCGGCAATGAATTTCTGGATGCCCTGCCAATTAGGCAATTCCAACTGGTGGACGGTGGGTGGCAAGAAAAGAAGGTGACGGTAACAGATGACGGCCTCACCTTTGTGACCCCACCATCTGATGAAGCGGATCTCGCAGATCAACTACCTTCCATTTCAGAATGTTCAGACGGTGACATTGCTGAAATCAGCACTCCGGCGCGTGAGTTCATTTCCTTCCTCGCAAAGAAGATAAAATCAAATCGCGGGGCAGCACTCTTTATTGATTATGGGCCCGCTGAAAACGCTCTTGGTGACAGTTTTCAAGCCGTTCAACGACATGAATATTCTAACCCCCTTGAAAATCCCGGCGGCAAGGACCTGACAGCACATGTGCATTTTTCCCCTCTTCGGGAAGTTGCCCTTTCGGCAGGCTGCGCCGCCCCCGCCATAGAAGGGCAAGGCCGGTTTTTGGAACGCCTTGGGATTGAGGCGCGGGTGATGCAGCTTTCCAAGAACGCAACAGAAAAGCAGCACAAAGATATTGTCGCTGCCCATAAACGATTGGTAAGCGAGCAAGAAATGGGAACTCTATTTAAGGCGTTTTCTTTCTCATCAGGCCTCGCGGCCCCTGCTGCCGGTTTTGGAGATGCAGAATGATTACCGCTGATATTCTGGATAACCCTACGATCGCCCATGGTTTCATGACACGCCAAGGGGGCGTCTCAGAAGGCATATACGAAGGGCTTAATTGCGGGGCCGGGTCAGATGATGATCCCCAAAAGGTGATTGAAAACAAGTCCAGAGCCATGGGATTGCTGGACCTCCCCGCTTCTGCCCTCAGGACCCTATATCAAATTCACAGCGCTGAAGTGGTTACTGTTGATGAACAAACCGATTTTTCATCACCAATCCAGGCTGACGCCATGGTCACTAAAACACCGGGGCTTGCGCTTGGCATCTTAACGGCTGACTGCGTGCCTATTCTCTTTGCGGATACTGAAGCTGGTGTTATTGGCGCGGCGCATTCCGGATGGAAAGGCAGCCTTGGGAATATCGCAAGGCATGTCTTGGCAGCTATGGAAAAGCTCGGCGCAACTAAAGAAAATATTCAGGTCGCCATTGGCCCTTCTATCCAGCAACCTTCCTATGAGGTAGGGCCAGATTTTCCAGCGCCATTTCTGTTTCAAGATAGAGAACTGGGCTGTTTCTTTATTCCG